>DASUOS010000001.1:0-8752 GCA_036276515.1 Anaerolineales bacterium
TCCGGATCATCCGCGCGCTGGAGAGCTGGTCCACGCCATAGTAGCGGTAGCTGGATTGATGGTCGATGTGAAGCGGAGCTAGTATCCCCAGCTCGTCATACAGCCGCAGCGCCTTGATCGACAGGCGTGTCATGGTGGCGAACATCCCGATGGAAAGCAGATCCTTTGGCTGGTCCATGCAGTCAGTATACAGTCTTCCCAAAGGGGAGAGTCAAGAGGCAAATGGAATTAATCGTGTTTTTGCCGCAGGATCCAAAGTGTCGTTCCCTGGATCGCGAGCGCCACAACGATTGCCAACAGAAAAGAGATCGCAATGCCCCTGTTTTCAAGCAGCAGACTCAGTGTAATAAAAAATCCCGCAAAGGCAAACATGCCATATAACAATCCACGGAACACGTGCGCCGCGGCAGCCGGACCCTGCTGGCGGTGGGCGAATATGGCAAGGATTGTGACGTACAGCGGGATCATCGTCAGCAGGCCGGTCAGGCGCGGGCCGAGCCAGGATGCGCTGCCGGTGATGAGCAGGATAAAGGAAGTCCCGATCAGGATCCGGGACGGGATATCCCAGCGTCCAAGCTTGGTTTCCCCTGCTTCGACAGGGTCTTTGGGCATGAGACGCAAGGCCAAGGCAATGGCTGCGCAGACGATCAGGAACATAGGGAGGAGAGGCAGGGTCGCATTCTGCAATAGGGTGGTGATCAGACCAAATACCAGGAAGCTGCCCGGGAGAGCGACAGACCAGCGAAAGCGCCTTGCCAGCCAGGCATACGTCAGAGCGTAGGAGGCAAGGGAAAGCCCGCCGCTGATCACACCGAGCGCCGCATCCGCGGCAAAGGCCGCGTCATGGCTGAGGGCGATAAAAAAGATGACCGGTCCGGACGTCAGAGGCATTCCAACGATCCAGCCGCTGACCGCCGGTCCCCACTTCCGCCCGGCCAGGCTCGCCGACCCGATGATGACCGGGGCCAGGACCAGTTTCAATGCAAGGATATCCATAGGCTGTCCATCTTATGAGGTTCCATGCCTCCTGTCAAATGCATAAATACATGTTTCCGATGTGCCATGTCTACTTTCCTGGCTATTAAATGATAGAATTCCCGCATGCCAAAACCAGTGATCATGACCGTCGATGATGATCAATCGGTCCTGAACTCCATCGAGCGCGACCTGCGCTCCCACTATGGACAGGACTACCGCATCATCCCCATCGATTCCGGCGGAGCCGCCCTGGAATACTTAAAGAAATTGGAACAGCGCAGCGAGGCCGTCGCGCTGTTTTTGGTCGACCAGCGCATGCCTGAAATGAACGGGGTGGAATTTCTGCGGGAAGCGATCCAGGCCTATCCGCAGGCCAAACGCGTCATGCTTACGGCGTACGCCGATACCCAGGCTGCGATCGATTCGATCAACGAGGTGGGGCTGAATTATTATCTAATGAAACCCTGGCATCCGCCAGAAGAACGGCTGTATCCCATTCTGGACGAGCTGCTGGAGGATTGGAACGCCCACGCCGACCTGCCATACGAAGGGATCCGTGTCGCCGGGACGCTCTGGTCGCTGGCCAGTCATCAGGCCAAGGATTTCCTGACACGCCACCAGATTCCCTATCAATGGCTGGATATAGAAAAGGATTCCAATGCCCGCCGGCTGGTGGATGGCTTTTCACAGGAAGCCAGGTTTCCGGTTATCTTTTTCCCGGATGGCGGAGTATTGGAACATCCCGACCTTAAGGAATTGGCCGATAAGGTCGGCCTGCAAACCCGCGCTGCCCTGCCGTTCTATGACCTGGTGGTAATCGGCAGCGGTCCGGCGGGTCTGGCTGCAGCGGTCTATGCCGGGTCGGAGGGGTTGAAATGCCTGGTGGTGGAAAAAGCCGCGCCGGGCGGCCAGGCAGGCAGCAGCCCGAAGATCGAAAATTACCTCGGCTTCCCGACCGGGATCTCCGGTGACGACCTGGCCCGGCGCGCCGTCTCGCAGGCCAAACGCTTCGGTGTGGAAATTCTTTCGGCGCAGGAGGCAGACCAGGTTTCCGTCAAGGACACGTACCGGATCGTCCGCCTGTCCGAGGGGACGGAGATCTCATCTCATGCGGTGCTGGTTGCAACGGGCGCCACGTTCCACGTGCTGAAGATGCCGGGCGCAGACAAACTGACCGGCGCGGGCATCTATTACGGCGCGGCTTATACCGAAGCCATGAATTATAAAGATTGTAATGTCTTCGTGGTGGGAGGCGCCAATTCTGCCGCGCAGGGCGCGCTGTACCTGAGCCGCTTCGCCTGCAAGGTGACTGTTCTGATCCGCGGGCACACTCCAACGGCCTCCAAATATCTCATCGATGCGATGCAGGAAAATGACAAGATCGAGCTGCTGCTGGATACCGATTTGCTCGAGGTGAAGGGTGCCAATACACTTGAGCAGATCGTTGTCAAAAATACCAGGAGCGGAGAAGTGCAGACACTCGATGCTCCGGCATTGTTTGTCTTCATCGGGGTCCGACCGCAAAGCCAGATCGTGGGTGACCTGGTGATGTGCAGTGACAAGGGATATATCTATACCGGTCCGGACGTGATGGTGGATAAAAAGCCGCCGCGCGGCTGGACCCTCGACCGGGATCCGTTTTTATTGGAGACCAGCATCCCGGGCATCTTCGCGGCAGGCGATGTACGCTTCGGGACGAACCACCGCGTCGCTTCGGCGGTCGGCGAAGGCGCCATCGCCTATGCCTTGATCAAGGAGTATTTGAAAACGCTCTAATTTGGAGAGCAGGGTCTTGCTCCTGCATTTTCGAACAGCAAGCTGCTCGGCTCCAGAGTTTTTTTATATGAACCTCAAAGACCTGCGCAAATCGCCGCTCTTCGAAGGCCTGTCCGATGAAGAGTTGCAAAAGCTCATGGACATGGCCGAGCCGATGTCCCTGCGCGCCGGGGATGTACTCATGCGCCAGGGCGAGACGGGGGATGCAGCGTACGTAGTGATAAAAGGGGAGTTCGAGATCCAGAAGCAGTCCGGCCAGTCGGTGATCAAGATCGATGTGCGGAACGCGGGCGATGTAGTGGGTGAAATGGCGCTGCTCTCACGCGCCACCCGAACCGCCACAGTTGTTGCAAAGACAGATGGTGAGACATTGCGCATCCCTCCCGAGGCATTCGAAGAACTATTAGCATCCAGTTCGACGGCCGCAATGGCGGTATTGCGCTGGGTGATGGCACGTTTGAACCAGAACGAGTCCCTCCTCCACCAGCAGGAGAAGATGGCTGCCCTGGGCACCCTGAGCGCGGGCCTGGCCCACGAGCTGAACAACCCTGCCGCCGCCGCACAAAGAAGCGCATCCGAGTTGAACAAGAACCTGGTGAAACTACAGGTCCTGACCCATCAGATCGAATCGATGGCATTCGAGAAAGATCAAAAGGACTGGCTCGATGCTTTTATGCAGGAATCCTCGCGGCGTTTTTCCAACCCACTCAAGCTGGATGCCCTGGAAAGGATCGATCTCGTGGACCGGCTCCAGAACTGGCTGGAAGCGAACGGGGTTGAAACGGCCTGGGAATATGCGCCGGCCATAGCCGGCTTTGGGTGGACGGTTGAAGAGCTGGAAAAAATGCGAGGCAGCGAGTTGTTTGAGCCAGCAGTCCAGTGGCTGGGGATCGGCTGCCTGACCATCGGGCTGCTCTCAGAGGTCCAACATGCATCGGAGCGGATCTCGCAGATCGTGCGGGCGATGAAGTCGTATACCTATCTCGACCAGGCGCCGCTGCTCGAGGTGGATGTCCATGAAGGCCTGGAGAGCACGCTTGTCATTATGCAGCACAAGCTGAAGCGCGGCGTAAGCATCCGGCGTGAGTATTCGCCTGACCTGCCCCGTATCGAAGCCTATGCCAGCGAGCTCAACCAGGTATGGACGAATATTATCGATAATGCTGTCGATGCCATGAAAGGCAGCGGGGAAATTACATTAAGAACGTATGCGGAAAACGAACATGTTGTTGTCGAGATCGCCGATAACGGACCGGGCATCCCCGAGGATATCCAGTCGCGTATCTTCGAGCCTTTCTTTACGACCAAGGCTCCAGGACAAGGCACCGGCCTTGGACTTCACATTTCACACGATATTGTTGTCAACCGCCATCATGGGCAGCTATGGGTTGAATCGAAACCGGGCGAGACGAAATTCAAAGTGTTATTGCCTGTGAATATTTCTTAAAACGTCAGTACAATGCACAAGAGGAGAAAACGATGGACCATGATGAGAGCTTGAGAGAAATCCTTTTATCTGCAAAGACGATTGCCAGCGTCGGCCTGTCTTCCAACCAGGGAAAGGAGAGCTTCTGGATCGCCTCGTACCTGAAGGAACAGGGCTATCGCCTCATCCCCGTCAACCCAACGGCAGATGAAATCCTCGGCGAGAAGGCCTATCCTGACTTGCAATCGGTGCCGGAAAAGATCGACGTGGTACAGATCTTTCGCAAGCCGGAGGATGTCCCGCCGGTTGTTGAGGATGCCATTCAGGTCGGTGCAAAAGTCATCTGGATGCAGGAGGGGATTGTCAATTATGAAGCGGCCCAAAAAGCGGAAGAGGCAGGCCTGCAGGTTGTGATGGATGCCTGCATGCGCTCCACGCACCGGCGGCTGATGATCGGGCCCAAGCCGATCAGTTTGTGATCTTTGACACCGATTTCGAACGCAAAAATGCAGGCGGCTGGTTTTCCAGCCGCCTGTTTTCTATCAGGAGGCGTGTCTGCCGGTTATGGCCACCGCACGAGGGTCACGGCCGTTTGCCAGCCGCCTGGCCCACGTGCTGGGAAAGCTTCTCAAGGCGCGGTTTTTCATCGGGCAGGGTTTTATGAGCTTCCAGCCATGGCGATTCATATTTTCATAGATCGCTTGTGCGCCAGCCTCCAGGGAAGTGCCTGCTTCGGCCAGCGCGCCGCCGTTGAGGTGGATCTCGATCTGCGCCTCCGGCCGGGCGACCGATGTGAGCCCGCCCATCAAACCACGCTCAGCTGCCAGCAAACCTTCCAGCAAACTTCCCCATGGGAAGTTGATTGTGACATGAGAAAAGAGCCCGCTGAGTTCACAAGGCAGTTCCTGTGCATTGGCAATGACGAAGAGCATGTTCTCCAGCCTGGCGCGGGAATGCTCGTCCAGGTTCTCGCGGCAGGCATCCACGCCGATGATGAACCAGTTGGGGTGGCTCCGGGCAAGAGTGCGTACATAGCGGCCGTCACCGGTCCCCAGGTCCAGGACGAGGCGGTTGTAGTTTGTCAATCGATCCTTTAATCCATCCAAATCCAAATCATGGGACATCCTGCCCCGAATTGTTTCCATTTGAAACCTCCAGTCTGTCGAATTGAAGTAGAGCGACAGAATGGAGCGGGGCGGACCTCGAGCTTCGGACTTAAACGAAAAGAGACGGCTGCGTCAGGCACCGTCGAGGTCGTCGGGTGTTGGGTTTTTACGGGTTAACGGGAAATCAAAACCAGCCCGCAGGGCTGATGGTGAACAATGTCTCTGGCGGGAATTGACCTAGCAGGGCGGCCGGGCAAAGAACCTGTTCATGATTTGAAAATTATAGCATGTGCGTTGTCGAGTACATTAAAAATCGATTTGAGTCGTTGAAGCTCGCCCGGGCGAGACGCTCTTGTTTGACACTGGATTTTTCTAGGTTATAATTCAGTCACTGAATTTTGAATTGCCGAGTGAAATGGAAACCTCAAACGAAGAACTCCGCGAGCTGACGCTCCTCGAAAACATCGAAAATGATCCGGACGTGAACCAGGCCACGCTTGCCACTCAGCTGGGTGTGGCGGTGGGAACGGTCAACTGGCATTTAAAGCGCCTTATCGCAAAGGGTTATGTCAAGGTCAAGCGTGCCGAGCGCAAGAAACTGCGCTATATCATCACACCGGAGGGCATTGCCCTGCGCGCCCGGCTTGCTGTGGACTACGTGGAGCGTTCCTTTTCCCTGTACAGGAAGACCCGCCAGCGCGTAGGCGAGTTCCTGGCCCAAGTTAAGAGTGACGGATACGACCGGGTGCGGATCGTGGGCAAGGGCGACGTGGCAGATATCTGCCGCCTGACCTGTCTCGAGCATGGGATCGAGGTTGTGAACGACAAGGATGTCCCTGCCCTGCACGTGGAGGGATTCAAAGTTCAGCTGCGGATGGAGGAAAAATGACGGACCGCCATGTTTTGATCACCGGCGGAGCGGGCTATATCGGTTCGCTTCTCGCATCGGAGCTGCTGCGCGCCAATTATCGTGTTTCAGTTCTCGACTCTCTGCTCTTCGGCGGCGATTCGCTGGTCCCGTTCCTGCACCATCCCAACTTTCACTTTGTCAAAGCAGATGTGACCGAGCCGCGGGCAATTAAGGACTCGCTCAAACATGGCTGGCAGAAGCCTGACGCAATCGTGCATTTGGCGGCTATTGTGGGCTTTCCGGCCTGCCAGGCGGTCGGACGGCAGGTTGCCTGGCGCTACAATGTAGATGCGACAAAACTGGTTTTTGAGCAGGCCGTCCATCTTGGCGTGGAACGCTTCGTGTTTGCATCTACGTACAGTAACTATGGCCTTTCACCTGATGGCCAGCCCGTGACCGAAGAATCTCCCCTGAATCCCCAATCTCTGTATGCAGAAACGAAGATCGCGGCAGAGGAATTTTTACTTACGCAAAGGGACTCGTCATGCGCGCCACTTCTTTTCCGCTTTGCGACGCTGTACGGCCTCTCGCCGCGGACGCGCTTTGACCTGATCGTCAACCAGTTCGTGCTCGAGGCGTTCATGAAGCGGCAGCTGATCATTTACCAGCGCGGGTATTCGCGCTCGTTCGTTCACATCCGTGACGTGATCCGGGGTGTCATCATGGGCCTGGAGGTTGAGCGTGAAAAAGTATGTGGTGAGATCTTCAACCTCGGCACGGACGATGGAAATTATTCCAAGGACGATATCGTGCGCCTGATCCTCAAGCGTATGCCGGAAACCTTTGTGGAATACAAGGACCTGACCTTTGGCGGGGACATGCGCGATATTACCGTCTCGTTCGCCAAGATCAAGCGGGTACTGGGCTTCGAGACCACGCTGGATGTGGATGACGGTGTCCGCGAGCTGCTGTTTGCCCTGAAGAGCGGTATCATCCGCAATCCCAGCGATGAAAAATACAGGAATGCGCAGTTCATTGTGCAATAACAACCTGTCGTTGCGAGGAGGAGCAGAGTGACGGCGAAGCAATCTTCGGGCTATCCATGATATTGGTTCGGGCTAACGCCCTCGCAATGACGTCAAGGAGAATTCATGGCAGAAAACTTTTGGATAAATAAGAAAGTTATCGTCACCGGCGGCTCCGGTTTCCTGGGCTCGTTCGTGATCGAAAAACTGCAGGAGCGCGGCGCGAGCGACATTTTCATTCCGCGCATCGAGAACTACAACCTTGTCGATCCGAATGCCGTACGCCGGTTGTACGCGGATACTCTCAAGGATGTCGATCCGGAGGATGTGGTAGTCATCCACCTCGCCGCGAACGTGGGCGGCATTGGGGCTAACCGAGAGCATCCCGCCGAGTTCTTCTATGACAATCTGATGATGGGCGTGGAACTGATGCACCAGGCCTACAAGAATGGGGTGGGCAAGTTCGTAGCCATTGGAACCGTTTGCGCGTATCCAAAGTTCACCCCTGTCCCCTTCCGGGAGGAGGATCTATGGATCGGCTATCCGGAGGAAACCAACGCTCCCTACGGTCTCGCCAAGAAAATGATGCTGGTCCAGGCGCAGGCGTACCGCCAGCAGTATGGATACAATGCGATTTTCCTGCTGCCGGTCAACCTCTACGGGCCGCGCGATAATTTCAATTTACAGTCCTCGCACGTCATCCCGGCTCTGATCCGCAAAGCGGTCGAGGCGCAGGATCGCGGTGAAAAGGAGCTGCCCGTCTGGGGCGATGGATCCCCGACACGCGAATTTTTATACGTGGAAGACGCCGCGGATGGGATCGTCACCGCTGCCGAAAAATATGACGGCGACCAGCCGGTCAATCTTGGCTCCGGCTATGAGATCTCCATCAAGGACCTCTCTGAGATGATCGTCAAAATGACGGGATTCGAAGGAAAACTGGTCTGGCAGACCGACAAACCAAACGGCCAGCCCCGCCGCGGCCTGGACGTCAGCCGTGCAAAGGAATATTTCGGCTGGAGCGCCCAGGTCCCGTTCGAAGAAGGCCTGCGCCGGACGATCGAATGGTTCCGGGAAAATCGGGACAAAATTAAATAGTGTCATTGCGAGGGCGTAGCCCGAAGCAATCTCCTCATAAGCAAGGGGATTGCTTCGTCGCAACAAACGCTCCTCGCAATGACATAAGAATATTATGAACGAACTTGCCAGACACGAACCGACAACTATATACATCAAGCCCTCGAGGGGACTGGCCGCGCTGAACCTGCGTGACCTGTGGATTTACCGCGAGCTTGTTTTCTTCATGGTCTGGCGCGACGTGAAGGTGAAATACAAGCAGACCCTGCTGGGTATGGCCTGGGCGGTTGTCCAGCCGGTGATGACCATGCTGGTGTTTACGTTCGTGTTCGACCGGGTGGCAAAACTCTCCACAGAAGGCATCCCGTACGAGGTGTTTTCGTTTACGGCCCTGCTTCCCTGGGGTCTCTTTGTCACCGCGCTGAATCAGGGGAGCCGCTCTCTGGTGGCGCACAACAACATGGTTACCAAGATTTACTTCCCCCGCCTGATCCTTCCAATGGCTTCTGTGTTC
>DASUOS010000002.1:0-7782 GCA_036276515.1 Anaerolineales bacterium
CGAGCAGGAGCGCAAGGGCGTTGTGGTGCGCTTCCGCTTCGACGACCAGCGTGTCCGCATGGCGCATCCGGGTGACCCGGTCGTCAACACGGACGGCGAGCGCATCGGCTGGGTGACCTCCTGCGCCATCGACCTCGACCGATACCTGACCGGCCAGGCCTACCTGCAAACGTCCTATACCAAGCTGGATACGCCGATCGGCATCCACCAGGGCGGCGTCATGGATAGGCCGGCCGCGGCAGCGAAAGTGGTGAGCCGGTTTCCGAAGCTGTAGTGAGTAGAGAATAGAAGAATAGAGAATAGGATGGCAGAGGTGGGGTGCCATCCTATTCTGTTTAACCTGATAAAAGTAGCTGTATAATACTTGTCAAGATGGAAGTTGTAAAAGTCCCGACAGTCGATAAACGTAAGCGCATTCCACAAAAAGCGATCGATCAGGTGGTCCAGCAGATCGTGGAAAAGTTCAAGCCGCAGAAGATCATCCTGTTCGGCTCGTATGCGCGCGGCAATCCCCGCCCCGAAAGCGATGTGGATTTGCTGGTGGTAATGAATACTCCCTTAAAAGAAGTGCAGCAAGCTATTCAAATATCTCAGGAGATAGAATATCGGTTTGGCCTGGACTTAATAGTCCATACTCCGGAATACCTTGTCAAACGGGTGAACATGGGTGATTGGTTTATTCGTGACGTTCTCAAAGAGGGAAAGGTATTGTATGAATCCCGCGGTCGCTGAATGGGTGGCAAAAGCAGAGGGAGATTTTCTGACCGCGGGTCGTGAATTGCGTGCACGTAAAGCTCCGAATTACGACGCTGTTTGTTTCCACGCTCAGCAATGCGCTGAGAAATATCTTAAAGCTATATTGCAGGGGAACGAGAAACACATTCCCAAAATTCACAATCTTGTTGAGCTGATGCTGTTAAGTGAGGAGATCGACAGTAGTTTTGAAATGCTGCGTGCCGATCTGGTGACAATGGAACGTTATTCTGTACGGGTACGCTATCCTGGGAATTTTGCAGAAAAGGACGAGGCCCAATCCGCGTACGCGGCGGCTGGAACGGTACGAAAGTTCATCAGGCAGAAATTAGGATTGAAGTAGAACGGGATGGCAGAAAAACAAGCCATCCCATTTTGTTTAAGCATGCTAAAAGGCACTGTATAATGGCAGTACATGCAGCCGGGACCCGTACCCGAGAAGGAAAAGACGATGACAGACAAGCCACAGCCGGAATCAGAAAAACAGCAGGAAGACAAGCAAACCCAACACCGCAAGGACCGGGTACAGCTCGAGAGCGAACAGGTCGAGGAGCAAACCCAGCACCGTAAGGACCGGGTGCAGCTCGAGCATGAACAGGTGGAGGGGCAAAGCCAGCATCGCAAGGACCGGCTGAAACTGGAGAAGGAGCAGGAAAAGGAACAGATCCTGCGCCGCGAGGAGCGCCTGAAGCTCGAAAAGGAACAGGAACAGAAACAGATCCTGCGCCGCCAGGAGCGCCTGAAACTGGAGCAGGAACAGGTGGAAAAACAAAAACTGCGCCGCCAGGAACAGCTGAAGCTCGAGCAGGAACAGGAAGAGAAGCGGAAGAAGAGGCAGCAGGAACAGAAGAAGTAATAACTGTGCCAGCGTACACTCAAAAAATTAGAACTCCGAAGCCATCTGACTTCGGAGTTCTATTATCTAATACCCCAGCTCCTCTTTCACAATGATCATCGTCGTGCGGTCTTTTTTGATCTCCTTGTTGATCAGCAGGACCTTGTTGACCGCGCTGGGAACGCCCATCGCTTCACGCAGGCGCTCGTCTTCGCGCGGGTAGGCGTATTCTTCGATGCGCCGCACGGCTTCGTCCATATCGCGGACGATCTTCTGCGCGCCGACCACCCAGATGACGTTTGCGGCGCTGGCGGCGTAGGGCGCCAGCTGGCTGCCCGTGTTCGAAGCGACCAGCACCTGCCCATCCTCCGTCACGGCGTGGACGCTGCCGAGGATGTATTCGGGCGTGGCGCCCAGCTCTTCCATCTCGCGGTTCTGGGTCTTCTTGTCCATCTTCTTGAGCTGGTCGCGCACCAGGTTGTACTGCTCGGACTGGGAAAGCGCCTCGGGGATGCCGAGCTGCTCGAGGGTCTGGGACGAGGCGGTGAACACCTCGGCTCCCTCGGGCAGCAGGTCGAAGACCATCTGCTCCGCTTCCTCGCCGTGCTGCGCCACCAGCACCCGGATCCCGTTCTCCTCCAGCGCCATTCTCGCCCGCTCGATCTGTTCGCCGGCGGCCAGGCGGGCGAACTCCCAGTTGACCTTCATCCCGTATTTGGTGGTATCTCTCTGTTCCATACCGTTCATCTCCTTTTCCACATACCGTATGCAGACAATAGTAGCATGAGTGCGGGAAAGGGTTGAGTAGGGATATCCCTACCTCCTGCGGAGGGGTCTTTTCTGTTCCTGAAACGTTCTCCTGCGCGGAAGGCCCTAAAGGATAAAGCATGTGAGCCATGAAAAGATACGGACGGATCGCTCTCCTGTTCTCCTGCTGCTGCTGATGGTTGCAAGCGCCTGCCTCCCGGACCTGGGATCGGGCAGAGTTGGCGCTGGGGATTGGAAAATAATTCATTGGAAGGAGATTACGGTTCTAAATGATCTGACGAGGCTATATACTGTTCGCTATTCAAATTCGTCCTGTGAAGCATGATCTCACAGGACGAATTTTTTATTGTTCCAGCCCTGGCTGCTCTTATTCGGACAAACCCGCTCGCATTTTCATAGCTGTAATGTCTCCCAACAAAAATGAAGGCTGCATATACAGCATCTGCGTATACAATCCGAACGCTTCACAACATCATCGCAACAAGAGAGTCATCACAGCATGCGGAAGCCAGCCAGTCTCATACATATCAGTCGCAGAAAATTCACATACTTCATCGTAATTCTGATTTCGTTGGTGAGCGTTACTCCCGTCCTGGCAGAGTATATCGGACCCCAACGGACAGTGACGGAAACTATCAATGTTTGCAAGATCGTGCTGTTGGAATGCCAGTTTGTCTCCTCAAAAGATGATTACCTCTATCACAAGGTAAACGAATGGTCCTGCTCCAATGAAAGCAGACCCTGGAGGGATTATCCCAGTGAACCTCCTCGGAATTGTTCCAGCCAGGCTCTTCGTGAGAAGTATTGGGAAAGGGACGAGATACCGAAACAGGTCACAACCACGTATCCTCCTGCCACGATCAGCAGCACACTGCAAAACTGCACTCTCAATAACGGCTGGTGTGTCACGGCTCCTCACCTGTCCCTGATCGGGAGCGAACCGGTAGCGGGGTATAGTGTTCTCGCCATCGAAGGGACACGCAACGGACAAACGTTTGCCTGTTCCGGCTCGAGCTGTAATGTGCCTCTGGCCGAAGGGTCAAACAACCTGACCTTCTGGGCGTTTTCATCGTTTACCGACACGTCCCTGATGGGCACGTGGAGTGCAAAAGTCGATACGCAACAGCCCACCCTAACCGGCACACTGACCGGTACAGCAGGCTCAAATGGCTGGTACACCGGCCCTGTTACATTGAACGGTGCCGCATCCGATGCCGCCTCCGGGTCCGGGCTGGCAAGTTTTACCTGCACGCTGGATGGGACACCTCTGTCATCCTGCGCATCCATCCCCGTGAACGGTGACGGGATGCACACCCTGTCCCTCACTGCACGGGATCAAGCCGGCAACGTTCGCACTCTTACACAGAACGCCTCCATCGATTCCCAAAACCCTGTCCTTGCTGCATCGATCAGCGGCACACGCGGTTCCAATGACTGGTACACCGAAGCCGCGCTCAATGCCTCGGCCTCTGACCCGGCGCCTGGTTCGGGCTTGTCTGTCTTTGAATACAGCCTGGACAACAGCAGTTGGACTCCTTTCCCGTCAACAGGCACGTTGACCCTGCCAGAAGGTAATCACACGATCGATCTGCGGGCGGTCGACCAGGCGGGTCTCACGGCCACCTCATCCCGATCCTTCCTGTTGGACCGAGTCATCCCGTCTATCACGATCCATGCTTCCGGAACATTGGGGACCGAGAACTGGTACACAACGCCCCTCAGCATCTCCGCCTCAGCCGCCGATGAGACCTCAGGCATGGCTGTGTTTGAATATAGCCTCGATAACGATGTGTGGACGGCCTATTCCGGGTCGCTATTACTTGAAGACGGAATACATATCCTCTCATTTTGGGCGGAAGATCAGGCAGGATTAGGCACGCAGGAGGACCGAAACTACAACGTGGATTCCCGCCCACCACAGATCGCCGGAAGCATCAGCGGGACGCCCGGAGAGAATGGCTGGTTCATCTCGAATGTCACTCTCTCCGCCTCAGCTTCCGATCCCGTTCCCGGTTCCGGTATTGACGCGTTCAATTACATCCTGAACGAAGACTCCGAAACCTCCTACTCAGAAGCGCTCAATCTAACCGATGGACAACACACCGTCCAGCTTCATGCTCGCGATAAAGCGGGCCTGACCTATTCTCTGGAAGAGAGCGTGAAAGTAGATACGCTTCTTCCCTCCCTACAGGTCGGCACCACGCTCCCTGCCTGGGTCAAGGACTCTGTCACTCTGAGTGGTACAGCGAGCGATGATGGCAGTGGATTATCCAGCGTGGACATCTCCCTCGATGGCGGACGTACCTGGCAGGCACTCGAAAGCGCTGATTCCTGGAGTTATATATGGAACACGCTTAACTCCTCGAATGGGGTGCAGGAAATCCTGCTGCGCGCCCGCGATCATGCCGGGCTTGTCTTCCAGCAAAGCGTGAAGACCGGGGTCGATAACCGGCCTCCGTCGGTCAACCTGCCGGCCACCTGGTTCCAGTGGGATACCGTCACATTGGATGTATGGGACGACCACAGCGGGCTTGCGGAAGTACTTGTCGAGATCCGCGATCCTGAAAGCCGCTGGCCTTCACGGGTCATCCAGCTTGATGAAGCACAGTTCCCACTGCAGTTCACCTGGGACCGCCGCTTCGGCGATGGGACCAAGGCTCCTGCCGGTACATACGATCTGAAGCTAACGGCCACAGATCAACTGGGCCATTCAACGATTGGAACCGCTTCGATCAAAGTGCTTCTAACGATTCTCCCACCCGGACCTACATCCACACCCCAGCCTCCGGCCCGCCCAACATCCACTCCGACAGCGACCTTTATTCCAACAGCCTCCCCAACCGTTGTCTCGACCCAGACATCCGTAGTTTGGATTTTTGGCACCACCCCTGAGCCGAACTCGCTCGCGACACCGACGCCTGGAACTGTCCCTACACTGCGGGTCACTCCTACACAGAACAATGTAGAGGAGTGGTTTGAGTCTGTATTTGGGTCGATTCCCGGTGCATCGGAGAGCACAACTGAGATCGGCACCCTGGGTGAAACTGATCCGAATGCAACCCCTCAGGAATCTGGCGTCTTATGGGGTGCAGCAGCCGCGGCGATGATGGGAGCCATGACTTCCTACGCCCTCGACGAGAAGCGCAAACGGGAAGAGGAAAAAGCCCAACGGGCCCTGCAGGAAGCGGAAGAGGAAGAACGTCGTAACAAGGCCCGTGCCCAAAAAATGGAAAAACTCGAGGAACAATGGGCCCGGGAACGCCTCTGGGAGCAGGAGAGGCTGGATAAAGAAGCCAGAACACAGGCCCGCTTGGATGCACAATTGCTGCGGCGAGGTCCTGAAGCAGAGGAAGGCGCCAAATGGATGGCATCCCAAGCGGCGATCCTTCAGAAGGAGGAGGAAAAGAGACTTATAAAAGAGCGCTGGATCGAGTCTAGAACGCAGGCAAATTTATTACGCCAGGAAGCCGAAGATGCAGCCAGGTGGTTTGCCTCCCAGGAGGAACTTGAGGAGACTTATCTTCAACATAAAGCCCCTGAATGGCAGGAGGGACTTGCGGCTTATTACAATGCCAGAAAACAGGGGGAGGCGGAAGCCCAACCAGAGCCGAATTGGTGGGATAAAACCAAGTCTTTTGTAAGTGAAAATATTATCGATCCTGTAAATACAAATATCTACCAGCCTTGGATCAAGCCAGTTGTTGACTGGAGAAGACAGTTGATCGACAGTGCAGTGGACCTGGTCGATGAAAAGGTGTACCAGCCGTTTATCAAGCCGGCCGCTGCAAGCATCAAGCAGTTCACAGACACCGAAACTGCCTGGATTGACAAACATATCTATCAACCCTATGTCCAGCCAGTAATGACCTGGATCGGTAACACGAGCTCGAGCAGTGTTTCGTGGTTAAACGAGAAGGTGTATCAACCGTACATTAAGCCCGTTGTCGAGGAAACAACGCAATTTATATCAAAAGAGTTCGCCTGGATCGATGAAAACATTTATCAGCCATACCTTGAGCCATATGTTGGCCCAGTTGTAGAGAAAAGCATTGATCTCATAAAGGAGGATGTTTCATGGCTTAACAAAAATGTTTACCAGCCATTTCTTGCCCCTGTTGTGAATGACATCAATAAATATATTATCCAGCCCGAACTCCGAAAGGCTTCAAAGTGGTGGGGAGAATACGGGGAGTGGGTACATGGCGCGCTGGATGTCGTAGGTTTAATCCCCGGAGCAGGCGAGATTGCAGATGGAATTAACGGCTTAATTTATCTGGCTGAAGGACGCAAGCTGGAAGCAACTTTATCCCTTATTTCCGCGATTCCACTCGTTGGCTACTTTGGCGCCACAGGTAAAGCCGTTCTCAAGGTAGGCCAAAACATCGTTGATGCAGGTGTAGGTACTGTTGCAAAGGGAGTCTTTAGTGAAGCCCTGGAAAAAGCAGCAAAAGAATCACTCGAACAGGTTGCGGAGACAACTGTAAAAAATTCAGATGAGTGGATCCATACAGTTTTAGATCTTGTCGGCTGTATCCCTGGTGCAGGTACTCTGACAACAGATATTTCTGGTTTACTCTACTTGGGTAAAGGCCATTTCGCAGACGCAACGTTCTCTGCAATTTCATTGGTTCCTGTTATAGGCGATGTTGTAATGACCGGAAAGGAACTGGTTGAAAGTTCTTTGAAAAGAATCATAAACCAGCGTGCTGGCGAAATGAGTGAAACGGCCCTAAAAGAAGTTACTGAAACACTGGCTGAGAGGTTCCAAAAGAAATACAAAAAAGAAATACGCGAAAATGTAATCATTGATAATTTCAATGAGCGAGACATTGAACCAGTTACAACGGAAGGCACATCGCAACTTGCCGACGAACTAAAAAAGGACTATGGTGATCGTGCAGCGGCCGTTCTTGATGTCGTTGATCCTGAAACCGCGCAAACGTTACTCAAGACACTTGATGCAGATGTTTTGGATTATGCAGTACAGGAGGGGCCTGATGCGGTAGAGGCATTATCTCTCTGGAGCGAAACAGATTTAAGAGAGCATGGCGTTGAATTAGCATTAAGAGCGAAGAAGGATGCACAAGTCATTGCAGATGTAAGGAAATTGGTCGAGCTGCAACCGATTGACCCCAAAAATCTTACAGTAGAACAAAGGTCATTGATCAAGTCGATTGCTGATAACTCAACTCAATATCCCAATGCTGGACAGGTTGTACTGGGTAAATGGGTAGATCAAGGCAGCGGTTTTGTTGAAGCAGCAAGAAACACTGGATCTACGCACTATAATCCTCATTCTAAAATGTGGGATATGCTGGGATCTCTCGGGGTACAAAACCAGAATGAGGTTGCTTGGCTTATAAACCAACAGGTTGTACAAACGGCGATTGATACGGGTATGCCAATCGAATATTCTCTTAACGGAA
>DASUOS010000003.1:0-3954 GCA_036276515.1 Anaerolineales bacterium
TCAATGCGCCGCCAAAAAAGGAGTAGGTCTCATGATCGTATGTTCGAATTGCCAGCATAAAAATGTGGCGGGGGCGATGTTCTGTGCCGAATGCGGCGCACAGCTTGACGGCGTGGAGACCCTTGTCACCCAGGCGATCACCGATGAACAGATTGCCGAAGATCTAAAAAACAAGGCGATGCGGACCGAGACGGTCGCCCCTCCAGCCAACAGCTGGATCTCCCTGCATTTGATGGACAGCGGCAAGATCCTGCCGCTTGCCTCGCGCAACGAGTTTACCCTGGGCCGCCTGAGTGAGGGCCAGCCCATCATGCCGGATATCGACCTGACCCCCTACCAGGCGTATGCATCGGGCGTGTCACGCCTGCATGCCGTGGTGAAGCGGGATGCCGAGCGCGTCCTGGTCATGGACCTGGGCTCGTCGAACGGCACCTATGTAAACGGGCGGCGCATCAATCCGCACGTCGAAGAATCCTTAAATCATGGCGATATTCTGGCGCTGGGAAAACTAAAGATCCAGGTTCTGCTCCGTAATATTTAATAGTATCTTTTGCGAGAAAGGCGTCGAGATGCCGTATACTGTCATTCTGCATATATCGGGGGAGCCTTCCATCGTCGGGGAAGTGGAGGATCTGCCCAAGCCAGCGGATACCATTATCACGGTCAGCAACCCGCGCCTGCGGGACGGCAAGGATGTCCATTATCTGGAACATAATGTGGTGAAGGTCATCTGGCCGCTCGAGAAACTGGCACTGATCGAAGTGCTTGAGAGTGAAGAGGAAGAGAACCTGATCGGCTTTGTGAGGGAGTAATTCATGCCAGACGATTTTGACCGCCGCCGTATTCTGGTCGTGGACGATGAGGAGCGCATGGTGCGCTTCATCCGCATGAACCTGGAGCACGATGGCTTCCAGGTCTCGGAGGCGTTTAACGGCAAGCAGGCCATCCAGCGTCTGCGCGACATTAATCCAGACCTGATCCTGCTCGATGTCATGATGCCCGATATTGACGGCTTCGAAGTATTGGAGACCATTCGCGAGGCAAGTAATGTGCCGGTCATCATGCTGACTGCCAAAGGCGAGGAGGATGACCGGGTGCGCGGCCTCGAGCTTGGCGCCGACGATTACATCACCAAGCCGTTCAGCCCGCGCGAAATGGTCAGCCGGGTAAAGGCCGTCATCCGCCGCACGGAAGGCGCCAGCGGCTCGATGCATGACATCATCGAGGTGGACGACCGTCTCAAGATCGATTTCGATCGCCGGGAGGTCTGGCTGGAAGGCAAGCTTGTCAAGCTGCGCCCCACGGAATACCGCCTGCTGTATCACCTGGTGCAGAACGCCGGCTGGGTGGTGACCCACGACCAGCTGCTGGTCAAAGTCTGGGGCTACGAGTACCGGGATGAGCCCCACTATGTCCGTTTGTACATCAACTACCTGCGCCAGAAGCTCGAAAAGGACCCCGCCAACCCAAAGTACATCCTGACCGAGCGCGGGGTAGGCTACCGCTTCGTGGACTACAAGAGGCAAAAGGCCTGACCCGGGTCCACTGAAAATTTCTTACGTTTTTTTTATCAGAAGCTTGTGTTTTTTTAACACAGGCTTTTTATATTAAGGGCTGTAAACACCAAACAAATTAAGTAAGGAGGTAGCTATGTCTAACTTAATGCGTTGGGAACCCGCCCGTGAGATGATGACCCTGCGTGAAGCGATGGATCGTCTCTTTGACGATGCCTTCACCCGCCCTCTGTCCGTACGGGATGGCTGGTCGATGGCCTCCCCCGCCATCGACATGTACCAGACCGACAACGAGGTGGTTGTGAGGGCTTCCATCCCCGGCATCAAAGCCGAGGAAGTGCAGATCAACGTCACAGGGGATGTCCTTACCCTGAAGGGCGAGGTGAATCAGGAAGAGGAGCGCAAGGACCGGGCCTGGCACATCCGTGAGCAGCGCTTTGGCTCGTTCGAGCGTTCCGTGGCTCTGCCGACCTCTGTCAAGAGCGACCAGGCGGAGGCCGTGTTCGAAAACGGCATCCTGACCGTCACCCTGCCCAAGGCCGATGAGGTTAAACCTCGGACCATCAACATCAAAGCCAAATAAACAACTAATCTTCCAGTACTTGCGAAGGTCATGACCTTCGCAAGTTTCTTTTAAAGGGAAAAGCTGGTAAACCGCCATTTCGTATAAAAAACGCCGTAATTAAGGTAAAATCTAACCCATGCCAAAGCAACCTGCCAAACAAAGAATCATCCTGGTGGATGATCACGAAGTCGTACGACTGGGGCTGAAATCGTTACTGGAGCGTCATCCCCAGTTCGATGTGATCGCGGAAGCCGGATCGGCGCGTGAGGCCATTGAGAAGACCGAGATGCTCAAGCCCGATGTAGTGGTGATGGATATTCGCCTGCCCGGCACGTCGGGGATCGAAGCCTGTGAACAGATCGTTACCAAGCACCCGAACATCAAGGTCATCATGCTGACCTCCTACGCCGAGGACGAGATGTTGTTCTCCGCCATCCGGGCCGGCGCTTCGGGGTACATCCTGAAGCAGATCGGCAGCGATGACCTGGTCAAGGCGCTCGAGGCGGTATCGCGCGGCGAAGCGCTTCTGGATCCGGCCGTCACCCAGCGTGTCTTCCAGGAAGTGCGCCGGGCCGTCAAGGAGGAGGAAGCATCGGCGTTCCAGCACCTCAGCCAGCAGGAAAAGCACGTGCTGCTGCTCGTCTCGGAGGGCAAGACCAACCGCGAGATCGCCAAGCAGCTGTTCCTCGGCGAAGGCACGGTCCGCAACTATGTGTCGAGCATTCTCTCGAAGCTGGGCGTGAACAACCGGGCGGAGGCAGCCGCCTATGCCGTAGAGCACAACCTGCGGGAATACATCACCAACTAGAGCCACTGAAAGTATAATGACGGAGTCACAATCGTGACTCCGTTTTTTTGTTAACAGGAGGAAATTTGCTCTCCAAGGAGATCACCGACGGTACGCTTCTCATGCGTCCTTTCCATCTCAATGATGCGGAGGGGGTCTATGCCGCAGTGCGCGAGTCGCTTACCGAGCTCAAGCCCTGGATGAGCTTTGCGTATGATGGTTACTCCCTGGAAGACAGCAGGGAATTCATCCGCATTACGCGGGCACGCTGGAGTGAGGGGACGCTGTATGCATTTGCCATAACCGAAAAGAAAACCGGTTCGATCCTGGGTGGATGCAGCTTAAGCCACATACACCCTGTCTACCATCTGTGCAATCTGGGTTACTGGGTACGCTCGAGCCGCCACGGAGAGGGGATCGCCGGTCGTGCCACCCATCTGGCAGCCCGTTATGCCTTCGAGAAGATCGGCCTGGTCCGGGTGGAGATTGTGATTGCCCTGGAAAACAAAGCCAGTATACGAGTGGCAGAGAAGGTCGGCGCACGCCATGAGGGCATCCTGCGCAACCGGATGGTGGTCGGCAGGGAGGTATACGACGCCCATATGTACTCGCTTGTCCCGCAGGATTTTGGGTTAAGCCCACATTTATAATTTACATCGAGGAATACGACATGAGATTTATCAGGTATGCTATTTTTCTCGGCGGCCTCTCCATCCTTCTGTTTGCACTTGGCTTTATCTTTCAGCTGGATTTCGCCACCCGTATCTGGCCCTGGCCGGATGGACGCCTCTCCTATCTTTTTATAGGGGCGATCCTGGCGGCGGTCAGTGCCGCGGCGCTGTGGATCGGCTGGACAGGTGAATTCGGCGCGCTGCCAGCCGGGTCGTTGAACGTGTTTGTCATCGCGCTGGGTTGTGTTTTTTATTTGTTCCCCCTTGCGGCGGAACGTCCCGAACTCCTTGTGTTCAGCTGGGTATCGCTGGGCTACGTGCTTATCAGCGGTCTTACCTTCCTGTGGAGCCGCAAAATCCCGCTCAGCGGGTCACTTCCCACGCCGATGCCGGTACGCGTTTCCTTTGGCATCTTCG
>DASUOS010000004.1:0-7669 GCA_036276515.1 Anaerolineales bacterium
AATGCTTGCGCTCACCCATGGCGGTAGGTATACTTGAAAAACCATGCAACCGGTCAAAATTGGCCTCTATGAGATAAAATCCGAGTTGGGACGCGGGGGAATGGCAACTGTCTATCGTGCCTATGACCCTCGCTTTGAGCGCGAGGTGGCGGTCAAGGTGCTGCCCCGTGAGCTGCTGCATGCCGATCCCCAGTTCCGCCTGCGATTCGAACGCGAGGCAAAGATCATCGCCCAGCTCGAGCATACGGCCATTGTCCCGGTCTACGATGTAGGGGAAGCGGATGGACAGCCCTATTTTGTGATGCGCTATATGAATGGGGGATCGCTCTCAGACCGGATCAAGGCGGGCGTGATGGAAGTAGAGGAAGCGGCCCGCATCCTCGGCGCGATCGCCCCCGGCCTGGACGAGGCGCATGCCAGGGGCATCGTCCACCGCGATATCAAGCCCAGCAATATTCTCTTTGACAAACGGGGCAATCCCTATATTTCCGATTTTGGCATCGCCAAGCTCTCCCAGGCCCAGTCAGGGAACGTAACCGGTAGCGCCATCATCGGTACGCCGGCTTACATGGCCCCCGAGCAGGCCCAGGGCGATGATATCGACGGCCGCGCCGACATTTATGCACTCGGAATTATCCTGTTCGAAATGGTCACCGGCAAACAGCCTTACGAGGCCGATACCCCCATGGCGGTGGCCATCAAGCACATCACCGACCCCGTCCCGCACATCCTGGATGCCAACCCCAAACTTCCATTCGGTATGGATGCCATCATCCAGAAGGCGATGGCCAAGAACAGAAATGACCGTTATTCCACGGCTGTGGAACTGGTCAATGCCCTGCGCGATCTCGGACGCAGCGTTCCCACGCAGATGCAGACCAAAGTGCCTGCGTTTCAAAAGGAGACAGTCGTTCGCCAGAGGGCGGTCATACAGCCGAAGAGAGCCTTCAGTCCCATGCTGGTGATCGTTCCCGCGGTTGTGATGGCGGCCCTGGCTGGCGGCTTCTTTGTCTTTAACGGCAGGAGTAACCAGGTCCCGACCGATGCGCCTGTAACAGCTGCCGCCACCTCCGCTCCGGCCTTCACCGAGACATCCATTCCGACCCGTCTCCCAACACAGACATCCATCCCCGTAACACCGACCAATGCGCCGCCCACGCCGACTGAAACTCCGTCTGCACCTCTCCTGCCGGTCCTCGGCGGGGCGGATAAGATCGCCTTCGTTGCCAACAACGAGGTCTGGCTGATGAACGCGGATGGCAGCGATCTCAGGCAGCTGACCACTGACGGGGCAGCCAAGAACGATCTGCAGTGGATCGACGCGGATACGCTGCTGTTCCTGAGCGGCAAGATCATTAAATACTACAAGCTGGATACAGATTCGGTCGAAACGCTGACCAGCTTTCCCTCGGCGGTTTCCCTGGATGCCTTCCAGGTCTCACATGACCGCAGCCAGGTGATCATTGCCATGAGCAACGAGGTGTTCGTGGTGCCATTCGATTTCGAGACTCTGGCCTCCATCAACACGCGCGGCAACCTGTTCGGCATGGAAGGTGTATGCATACTGCCCACCGGCAAGACCAAGGCGGCCCTGCAGGTTCAGGAAGCGCGCTGGTCTGCCGACGATACGCTCGTGGCCTGGCTGTTCAAGGGTGTGGATGCGGGGAACTCCTCGCTGCAGGCCGAGCAGGTCAGTGTGCTCGACATCTCGGCCTGCGTGCCTGAAACGATCGATCTTCTGGATAACTTCCCAGGCACGCGCTTCAACCCTGTCGGCTTCCAAAACCGTGAGATGCCCGACTTCGACTGGGATGGCGCCGATCTGTTCGTCTTCAACACCTCGCGGCGCAATAACGGCTGGGGTGAGCTCTACCTGTACAACTGGAAGACGCACAGGGCCAACCTGCTCAATCCCATCGAAGGGAAATGCTGCTATCGGGATGCCCGCTGGAGCCCGGACAGCACCTATCTGCTCTTCGCCTTCCAGGACTTCGGGCTGGGTGCTGAGGCGCCGACCCTTTTGTACTATGTTCCTTCGGGTGAGTTAGGTACAGGAGCTAATTTCAACCCCCTGCCTCTCGAACCTGGCTTCTTCAGGGATCCGAAAGAGGCGCCCCAGGCAGCGCTGCGGCCTGCAGAATAAATAAGGAGGAGCATCATCGCTCCACCTGAATTTTTTTAATCAGGCCGGGACCCTGATAGACCAGCCCCGTGTATACCTGGATCAGCGTGGCACCGAGATCAAGGCGCTTTTGGGCATCCTGCGGGGTCATGATGCCGCCCACACTCACGACCGGGATTTTTCCATCGACGCGTTTCACAATTTGACAGAGCACCGCCTCGCTCCGCGCCCGCAGTGGACTACCGCTTAAGCCGCCGGTTTCTCTCCGATGCTTTGATGCGAGCCCTTCGCGCGCCAGCGTGGTGTTCGTGGCAATGATGCCGTCCATGTGGGTGCGCAGGATCACATCGACGGCGTCGTCGAGCTCGGATTCACTGAGGTCCGGGGCGAGCTTGACGAGGAGGGGGACGCGTTTGTTGAGCATCCTCTCTTCCATGCTCCGCTGGATATCCAGCTGGGAGAGCAGACCCTCCAGGGCTGTGCGTCCCTGCAACTGGCGGAGGCCGACCGTATTCGGGGAGCTGATGTTGATGGCCAGATACCCGGCATGCGGTGCGAAGATCTGCAGAAGGGAGAGATAATCGAGGATGGCCTGTTCGTTCGGTGTGTCCTTGTTCTTGCCGATGTTGACGCCGATGACTGTTTTCGGCCGCAGGAACCGACCTTTCTGCGCCTGCTGCAGATTCTCCAGCATGGACTCGGAGCCCATGCCGGGGAAACCCAACCGGTTGATGATGGCCTGGTCCTCCACAAGGCGGAACAGGCGCGGACGAGGGTTGCCGGGCTGCGGCCGCGGCGTAACTGTCCCCACTTCCACGTGACCGAACCCCAGGGCGGAGAGGCCGCGGATCGCCATGGCATCCTTGTCGTAGCCGGCAGCCAGTCCAACTGCATTCCTGAACGACAACCCAAAGGCCTGGACCGGCCGGCGGGGCGCCCAGTACAGGAGCTTAAGCAACAAGTAGGAAGGCGGGAAAATGCCGGCTGTGCGTATCAATTGAAGCGTCAGCTTATGGGCTGTTTCTGGGTCCAGGCGGAAGAGAAGGGAGCGGAAGAGTTTATACATGGAGCAGGTCTGTTAATCGAATGCCGTAGGACGACCGGGATCCTTCACATGTGCGAACACTTCCTGGAGCATGCTTTCGCTGGTGCGGTAGAAGGATAGAGGCGGCAGGTTATTGAGTTCGAAGAAATCGACTGCCAGAGTCTCATAACTGGTGCGCGGCTCGCCGTCCAGCAGGCGGCAAAGGAAGATGATCTTGTAGGCGTGATAAAACTCCATGGGTTCGACGCGGTTGGCGTCGAGGACCGCAACCACTTTTTCAGCCTTGACCCGGAATCCGCTCTCCTCCCAGACTTCACGCTCCGCCACGGAAGCGGGCATATTCCCAAGGTCTGCCCAGCCGCCCGGCATGGCCCAGCGGCCGTCGGCGCGCTCCTGGATCAGGAGGATCCTGCCATCCTGCACCACCGCGCCGCGTACATCGATCTTCGGGGTGATGTAGCCCGCCTGCATGGAGAAGCTCTCCAGCGCGGCTTCCTTTGCGGTCCCGGATTGGCTCGCGATGATCTCGGCGGTGATCTCCTGCAAACGCTTGTATCGTTGTATGTCGTACTCATTCCCGCTGTAGGTAATTCCCGATTGGCTGAGTGAGAAAATCTCGCGGGCCCAGGCGAGCCATTTTGGGGTGGAGGAATTCATGGCTTGCCCGCTTCCACGGTCTCAGTTCGGGCGAGGCGTGTCAGTGTTTCGATCATGGGTCGCACATAGCGCAGCCGTTTGCGGATTTCCTCCAGGCTGTTTTCACGCTCCTGCTTAAGCTTAGCGGCATCGCGGTTGAGTAGGAACGGATCCTCCCACGAGAGCCAATCCACGTCACGAGTTTTGACCTCCGCTTGCATATAAAAGATCATTTCCGCCACCATGCTTAGATCGGGGTTCTTTACGCGGGGCATGATCTCACGCAATTGTCCTGCGGTGAGAGCAATATGACACCAGGCATAATCCAGCTCACGCCCGAAGAGATTGCAGCCAACCGTTGTGACCATCCCTTCCAGCTCACGGTAATTTTGCGGGTGTGTTTCCCAGGCCGTCTGCGAGCGTTGAAAGATGACAGGTACATCCTGATTTGTCAGTGAGTCGACATCGGCCAGGAAGGCCTCCCGGTACTGTCCCTCCAGGGCAAAAGCAAGCCGGTCGACATAGGCCAGGTGGACAATTCGCTCCGGGTGCTCAGCCTGTGCGGCTCGCCGGTAGAGATAGGCAAAGTGCTCGCCGATCTGCATCTCACGGTCGACGCGAAAGATTGTAAAAAAATCGTCGGCCTGAAGCTGCTCGATATTCTCTTTATTCTCCAGCGTGGAAAGAGGCGGACAGATGTAGGCGTGATCGAAATAGCTTTTCAAGTCAGACAGGATGGCTTGCAGATGAGGGAACATCGTCCCGTCTGGGTCGGTAAAGGGGAAGGCAAGAACCGGTTTCACTCTTTTTTCTGTCCGCTCCTGACCAGAAAGTATTGGACGATCTCTTCCTCCGGGTGGGGCACGTTCATCAAGGCAAACATCGCTGCCAGCTCGCCGCGGTGGTGGGTGTTGTGGTTCGGCGGCTGGACCACCATCTGCCAGAGCGGCAGGGTGAACGTTTCGCCCTTGGGGTTGGTATAGGTGACTTCGCGCAAAAGGGACTCGTCGGTCTGCTCTACGAGGAAGGCGCGCATGTTCTTCTCGATTTCCAACCAGTATTCGCGCACGGAGGCGATGGTGGGAAAATCCTTCGGGTCGAGAAAGCTGCCCGTTTCGCCGCGCCAGCGCTGGGGCCACATGCGCTCTGAGCTCATCATGTGCACAAACAGCGCGTGGATACTGTCCCAACTGTGGCCCTGCTTGCGGAAGAGCTGTTCTTCGCTGAGTGTTTCGGCCACGGCCAGGTAACGTTTGTTTGCCCAGTAGTTGTAATCATAAAGATGCTTGAGATAGTCCGTCAGCTGCATAATGACTCCTTACTTCGAAAAGACCAGGCAGTAGCTGTGATTATAGCCATAGCCATATTCGTCCCAGCAGATGATGGTTTCCCCCTCGAAGTGAAGGATCTTCGATACCTCGCGGGCGATGTCCCAAGCCAGCGTAGTCACCTCGCCGGTTTTCTTCAAATTCGAGGCCTCGACGACAAGATGCCCGGACGGATTCATCCTCTGGGCGACCTGTAAAAAGATATCTCTCATTTGTTCCAAATAAGATGGATAATCAAAGCCTTTTTGCCTGTAATCCACAAACGGATTTTCCGTGTCGCTCTGATTGGTATACGGCGGGGAGGTGAGACAGAGATCGATGGGAGGCAGGTCGTATGGGGCCAGCAGGCGTGAATCGCCATGGATCAATCGTTCCGGATGAGCGAGCAGACCCTGCACGTAATCCGCTTTGGACTTGCTGTACTCAACCCCATAGCCCAGGCGTCCCAGCTCTTCGGCAATCAACAGGGTGGTCCCATACCCGGCAAATGGGTCGAAGACAACCTGTCCTTTTTCAGTGTAGGTGTTGATGCAGAACTCCACAAAACTATCCGCACAGCGCAGATCCTCGTGGCGGAACCTGGATGGCAGGATATGCCTGTTGCCTCGCGGCAACTGCAGCCAGGTCTGCACCGGTTCGCCGGGATTGACTTTTCGATTTGCCCGGTTAGTGTATTTCAACCGTTCGGATAGCTCACCCGGCCCGCGTCTCTTCACACTGCCTCCTTTTTGGGTTTAAGGTTGAAGGTTCAAACGTTGAACGTTTAAACCTTCAACGGCTCTCAAACTCCGCGCTTTCCCTGTTTCAACATCTCGATCGTTTTGACGATCCGGTTCTGGCGGGTCTCCTCTTTTTTGGCATCGTTGATCCAGTTCACGTACTCCCGCCGGTGGGTATAGGAAAGCTTGTCGAAGAAGGCCTTGGCATCCTTTTCCTTCCTCAATTCCTGCGCCAGGTCTTTTGGGATTTCGATCAGGCGCGGCTCGGTATCCGGCTCGACGGTGATGCTGATCTCGTCCCCGAACGTTTTGCCGATCTGTTCGCGGATGCCCTTGAGGATGATCAGGATATGCTGGTCGCCGCCCATGCGGGATAGGATGCCGCGATACGGGACGCCCTCGATCACAGCCCGGACCTTCGGCTTCTTCGCGCCGAAGATCTTTTCCACATCGAACGGGATGTCGACGAATGCGCCGCCTCCGCCTGCGTTCTGGATGACGGCTTTGAAGGTCTGCTTTTGGGTCATGGTTTGCTCCTTTCCTTCAAATTTCTCGGAATCAGATTCTTCCCGCCGATCCAGGCGCCGACCATCGTGCCCAGGATCGAGAGCAGGAAGCTGGTCAGGATGGCGGTCTCGAAGCGGCCCATGGTCAGGGCGTCCAGGACAGGCAGTCCCTGGGTGTTGGCGCTCATCCGCAGGGATGTGGGGACCAGCGCGCCGACGATCATGCCAAAGACTGCGCCGAAGCCCATCCCCGTGTAAGCGCCCACACTCACGCCGCCCGTTGTGCCGGCCGTTTTGACGGTCAGCGCGGCGGTGAGAACACCTGTGACAATTCCCAGCACGAGGCCGAGCGCCAGCCCAATGAGGATGCCGTTGAGCGTTGCCGTGATCGCGCCGAACCCGGCTCCGATCAGGGCGCCCATGACGATCCCGATGACTGCTCCCAAACCAATGCTCTTTTGCATCATATGCTTTTCCCTATCTGTTGTTCAGGTTGTGAAGAAAAAATAATCTTATCAGATTTATCTTCCTTCCCTCTTATTCCTGGGAATATAATTCTTTCCGCCGATCCACACGCCGACAATGGTAGCCAGAATCGAAAGCAGGAATCCGGCCAGGACGGCGGTTTCAAAACGACCCATCATGAGCGCATCCAGCACGGGCAGGTTCTCGGTATGCGCTCTCATCCGCAGAGATGGCGGGACCAGCGCGCCGACCAGCACGCCGAACGTTCCACCAAACAGCATCCCCGTAAAGTATCCCACTCCCACACTGCCGGTTGTGCCTGCCGTTTTGACCGTCAGAGCCGCGGAGGCCGCGCCCGTGACCCCACCCAGGATCAGGCCGATCCCCAGTCCAATCAGGATTCCATTGAGATTCATTGTGATCGCGCCCAGCCCCAGGCCGATCAATGCACCCACGCATGCGCCAAGGAGGGCTCCCAGACGGACGCTATTTCGCATCATCCGTCTCTCGAACGTCCGGCGTGCGGTGGATGCTCCCAGATATTTGCTGATAAATTGAATATTCAGAGTTTCAAGCCACTTGAAGGAGCCATCGGGTGTGATGCATTCAATCTCGTAGGTTTCAGCATCATGTTTTTCGACCACAATGCCGATGTCGCCTACATCGATCAGTCCCTTGTATTCCTCCGGCACCTGGACGACTTTGACCATATCATAGCGGCTAATTTTGCCAAAGCTGATCATCTGAGCACATTCCATTCGTTACAAATAAAAACCCTGCGCTTTATTCAGAAGCTATCGTTCAAAAGCAATTCCATCCGGGAACGAATCGATGGTGGGAGGCTGACC
>DASUOS010000005.1:0-7026 GCA_036276515.1 Anaerolineales bacterium
AACAGCGATTTGCTGATAAGGAGACGAAAATGTTCAAACCTGTATCGCCGAAACTAAATGTCACTTCGATGGAAGAAAACGTCCTGAAGTTTTGGAAGCAGGCCGAGATCTTCAAGAAGACCGTAGAGCAGCGTCAGGGCGGGCCGGAGTATGTTTTCTATGAAGGCCCGCCGACTGCAAACGGAAAGCCCGGCGTGCACCATGTACTGGCGCGCGCCTTCAAGGATATGTTCCCGCGCTACAAGATCATGCGCGGCTTCCATGTCTCGCGCCGCGGCGGGTGGGATACACATGGCCTGCCGGTTGAGATCGAAGTGGAAAAGCAGCTCGGGTTTAAGAACAAGCAGCAGATCGAAGAATTCGGCATCGATAAATTCAATGAGCTGTGCAAAAAATCGGTGTTCACCTATATCCAGGACTGGGAGAAGATGACCGACCGGATCGCCTTCTGGGTCGATCTGGAAGATGCGTATGTCACCTACACCAACGATTACATCGAGTCGGTCTGGTGGATCCTGAAGAATTTTTGGGACAAGGACCTGCTCTACAAGGGCTACAAGGTGGTCCCATACTGTCCGCGCTGCGGCACGCCACTCTCAGACCACGAGGTGGCGCTTGGCTATGATGAAGCGACCGATCCCTCGGTCTTTGTCCGCATGCCGCTGGTAGACCAGCCGGATGTCTCCCTGCTGGTGTGGACGACCACCCCCTGGACGCTTCCGGGCAATGTAGCTGTCGCGGCTCACCCCGATGTCGATTACGTGATCGTGGAGCACGACAATCATGGCGCAAAGGAAAAGTTGATCCTTGCCAAATCGCTGGTTGGAAAGGTCTTTGGCGATGAGGAAGTGAAAGTCCTGGAGACGCTTAAGGGCAAAAAATTGAACGGTGTGAAATACCATCCACTGTTCACCTTCCTGCCGCCCGATAAACCGGCGCATTTTGTCGTGCTGGGCGATTTCGTCACGACTGAGGATGGCACCGGCCTGGTCCACATGGCTCCCGCGTTCGGCGCCGAGGATATGGAGATGGCGCGCGAGCATAACCTCCCGGTGCTGATGACCGTCCTGCCGGATGGCACGTTCATTCCGGAGGTGACACCGTGGCGCGGCGTCTTCGTCAAGGACGCGGACAAGATGATCATCGAAGACCTGCGTGCGCGCGGCCTCCTGTATAAATCGGAAGCGTACACGCACACCTATCCTTTCTGCTGGCGCTGTGGTACCCCGCTGTTGTATTACGCGCGTGAATCCTGGTACATCCGCACCAGCGCCTATCGTGACCGACTGGTGGAGCTGAACAACACCATCGGCTGGGTGCCTGAGCATACCAAGAGCGGCCGCTTCGGGAACTGGCTGGCAAATAATATCGACTGGGCCTTGAGCCGGGAGCGCTACTGGGGCACGCCTCTCCCGGTCTGGGAGTGCGAGTCCTGCCACCACCGCGAAGGAGTTGGTTCTGTGAAGGAACTCTCCGAAAAAGCGGGCCGCGACCTGAGCGATCTCGATCTGCACCGCCCATACGTTGACCAGGTCCACTGGGACTGCCCTGACTGCGGCGGAAGGATGACGCGCGTCCCTGATTTGATCGACGTCTGGTTCGACTCCGGTTCCATGCCTGTCGCACAGTGGCATTACCCTTTTGAGAACAAGGAGAAGTTCGAATCCCAGTTCCCGGCCGATTACATCTGCGAAGCTGTCGACCAGACCCGCGGTTGGTTCTATTCCCTGCATGCCATCAGCACACTGCTCTTCAACGAAGTCTCGTTCAAGAATGTGATCTCCCTCGGGCACATCCTGGACGGGGAAGGGCAGAAGATGTCGAAGTCCAAGGGCAATGTCATCGCTCCCTGGGATGTGTTGAATGCGCATGGCGCCGATGCGTTCCGCTGGTATCTGTACACGGCGACCCCGCCAGGACAGGAGCGGCGCTTCTCTTCCGAATTGGTGGGCGAGGTGATCCGTAGCTTCACGCTCACGTTGTGGAACGTCTATTCGTTCTTCGTGACCTACGCCAATCTCGACAAACCCACACCGACTACTGCCCCCATCGCCACCAGCGATCTGGACCGCTGGCTGCTTTCCGAGTTGAATGTGCTGGTCCGTGACGTGACGGCGGCCTATGAAAATTATGACGTGACGAATGCCACCCGTCCGATCGAGGCATTCGTGGAGAAAATGTCTACCTGGTACCTGCGCCGGTCCCGACGCCGGTTCTGGAAGTCCGAATCGGATTCCGATAAACAGGCTGCTTACTCCACCCTGTACACGGCGCTGGTCACAGTGTCGAAGCTGCTTGCACCTGCCATGCCCTTCCTTGCCGATGAGCTGTACCAAAACCTGGTCCGCTCGGTGGATGAGAGCGCACCTGAATCGGTGCATCTCGCCCAGTGGCCGGAGATCCTGCCTGAGATGATCGATGAGTCGCTCAACCGGGATATGGCCCTGGTGATGCGCCTGGTGTCCCTAGGACATTCGGCACGGCAGAAAGCGAATCGCAAAGTGCGCCAGCCCCTGGCTGAGGCGGCCTTCTCGGTCGGGAATGCCAGTGAGCGCAGAGCGGTCGAAGTGTATGCAGACCTGTTCATGGACGAGCTGAACGTTAAACAGGTCCGTCTGTTGAATGCCTCCACGGAGGCGTTGTCGCATTCGGTCAAGCCTCTTCCCAAGCAGCTGGGGCAGAAATATGGGAACAAATTCCCGGCCATCCAGAAGGCCATCCTGTCCATGAATGCCGAGGAAGCCTCCCGTCCTTTGCTGGTGGGTTTGCCCCTCCGGGTCCAGGCGAATGGTGAAACGTTCGATGTCCTGCCCGAGGAAGTGGAAGTCAAGTCGCTTGCCCGTGAAGGATTTGCCGTTGCCGAGGAAGGCCCCTACGTTGCCGCTCTGGTCACCGAACTGACACCTGAGCTGGTGAGTGAAGGCCTGGCGCGCGAGTTCGTCCGCCGCGTGCAGGACCTGCGTAAGAACGCCGACCTGGATGTGGCCGACCGGATCGAGCTGTTCGTGGACGCCTCACCCGGCCTGCGGTCTGCGATCGAGGCGCACCGGGAGTACATCACCACCGAAACTCTGGCCGCCAGCCTCGAGTTTACAACTCCTCCCGGCGATGCGACCCTTGCCGAGGATGGCTTCGATGGCGAAAAGGTCACAGTAGGGCTAAAACGAAAGTAATTTGAAAGGCGCACCCCAGGGTGCGCCTTTTGTTTGACAGGTTATAATACCGGCAGTGAATGAGTACTTGAGGTGAACCTTGTTTGAAAAATTACCACTACCTGCCCGTAAAACGCTCGCATGGAGTGTGCACCTGTTCACGGCAACAGGAGCGATCTGGGGCTTTCTCACACTGCTGGCCATCTTTGAACAAAACTGGAGAATGACCATTTTCTGGATGGTTATCGCCATGTTCGTCGATGGCTTCGACGGGATGCTCGCCCGCTGGTTCCACGTGAAAGACTATGCCAAAGGAGTGGACGGCGGCCTGATGGACAACATCATCGATTATTTGAACTACGTGGTTGTGGCCGCCTTCATCCTGATTAAAGCTCCAAACCTGATGCCGGCCGGTTTCGAACTCCCGGCTGCTTTTTCGATCCTGCTGACGTCTGCCTACCAGTTCTCACAGGTCGATGCAAAAACAGATGAGCAGTCGTTTTTCTTTAAAGGATTTCCATCGGTTTGGAATTTCCTGGTCGTCTATCTGATGCTGATCGGCCTCAATCCGTGGATCAATCTTGTGATCCTGGTCGTATGTAACATCCTTGTCTTTGTGCCTGTGCGCTATCTGTATCCTACTCGGAATACCCGCCTGCGGCGATTAACACTGGGCCTGACCTATGTCTATGCTGTTATCGGTGCCTGGGGATTGCTACAGTACCCAAGTGTTCCGCAATGGGTGGTCTGGGTATCGTTAGGATACATGGGTTATTACACGCTTATGAGTTTTTTTCCACGTATCGGCGGGGTTAAACTCGCTTAAACGGTATGTTTATCGGAATTATCCGCGAGCCGACCGAGGAACTGTATCTCGCCATGCAGCGACTCATCCCCCAACTGGGTCCGCACAAAACTCCGCCCGACCCGGGCCAGCTCGAAGAATTGCTCCGCTCGGAAGGCTGCAGGCTGCTGATCGCCCGGGATCCCGATGAGCAGGGAGAGATTATGGGGATATTGTGTTTGACGCTCTATCGCGTTCCCACCGGCGGGCGCTCCATTGTCGAGGACTTCGTTGTAGATGCAGGAATGCGAAAAAAAGGAGTGGGAGAGGCGTTGATCCGCCGGGCGATGGACGTGGCACGGGCGGCCGGAGCCAATGGCCTTTCCCTGACTTCCAACCCCCAGCGGGAAGAGGCAAACCGTTTTTATATTTCAATGGGCTTTCAATTGCGTAAAACCAACGCTTATTTTTATAAACTGGAATAATGAGAAGGGCAGGCCTGCGCCTGCCTTTCTCATTATTTAAGGTCTGTTAGGATTCCCATTCCCGTTATTGGAATTGTTCCCGTGATTCCCCGGGTTGCCGTTCCCATTGTCCTTTTCCTTTTCCTTATCTTTATTGTTCACGTTATTGCTGTTGTTCCCGTGATTCCCCGGGTTACCGTTTCCATTGTCCTTCTCTTTGTCGGAAATCACCATCCCCAGGTTGCCCTTCTTATCCTCAGCCAGGACGGCTTTTTTGAACTGCCCCCAGTTTAGAGGAGTCGTGCCATCCGACAGGGTAATGGTGCTGAAATCCCCGGTCTTTTTCGCTTCGATAATGATCATAAAGGCATCCGCGTCACCGCCAAGCTTGCGGGTCAGCCAGAGTGCCTGGGCGATCACGCCAAAGCCGGTGCCATTCTCATATGCTTCCATGATTGTGCTGTACTCCACGCCGGGAACATCGGAGAAGAATGTAGCAATCGCGCTCCCTATCGGGTGCTGGGCATCGTCCTCGTCTGGCAGGATGGTTGCCGGGTCGATCTCTATGGTTTCCGGGAGAGGTTGCACAATAAACGGATTTCCATCTACATCGTAATCCAACAGCCCGAGATCGTAGGCCGTTTGTTCGCTAATTCGAACCGTGAGAACATCCTTATTTTCGTCCCGGAGGGTGACTAGGACGGTGGTTACCCCGGTGCTCAGATCGGTCTCGAGTGTTATCTCCTGAATGGAACCCAAAATGGTATCGGTATTATCGTGTGCTGCGGCAGCGGAGACCCCCCAAACCTGAGTCAAGACCAGAAGACTCATAATGAGCAAACTTATATAGAGTTTTGCCTTTTTCATAGCTTTACTCCTGTCAAGGGGCAACTTTGATTTTAATGATGCGAGCATCCGGATGCAAAATTATTGGGTGAGAACACCTAACAATTATGCAAGGTCTGCTTGTGATATTTTACACTCCTCTGTGAAGGAATACTTGACCTCTGTAACCTTTTCGTACTTACCGCGGTATTCATGAGGCAGCAGCTCTGCCAGGCGGTACATCATTTCGTCAACGATCTGCTGGCGGATCTCCCGTGTCAGTCGCACTCCGTCCACCTTCAGACAAATTGGATCGCCAACACGGATGTGGAAATCCGTCCGTTTCAGGCGTGACAGGTTGCGGAGGAAATCCTCTCCGCCCCAATGGACAATCGGCAGGAGCGGGGCGCCGGAGCGTACAGCCAGCAGGACGGCTCCCGGGTGAGCTCGTTTCAGCCGTCCGGTAATGTTGCGCGTTCCCTCCGGGGCAATCCCAAAGATATAGCCCTTCTCGAGTGCAGTGACAGCCTTCCGCAGGGCGGTTGTGTCTGCTTCTCCGCGCCGGACCGGGATCAATCCCCAAAGGTTAAACAACCAGTTGAGAAATGCGTTATCCCACGCTTCCATCTTTGCCCAGCCTGTAATCGGCCGCGGCTGGAGCTGCCCAAAGAACACTGCGACCTCGATCTGGCCGGTATGGTTGGAATAGGCGATCAAAGGACCACGCATCGGAACCTTGTCCAGGTCGGGGGCGTCGATCCGGCACAGGATGCGAGTTCCCATTTTCACGATCTGGCCGATGATTTTGTAAAGCATGATGTATTGTTCCAGTCATTATTTTGATGGCGGTTAAATACCACAGGATCAGGGGCGGGCGTTCTGGTAGTCCTCCGGTGTATCCAGGTCGGCCAGTATGCTGGGTGTGTCGACTTCCACGTAGCGGATTTCGCCGGCATGGCTGGACAGGAAGTCCCGCGGGGACTGTGGAGTCTTCATCTCAAGCAGTTCCTGCCAAAGGGAGTTTTCCACCAGCCAGGGATGGCCTCTTCTCTTCTGAAAGCTCGGGACGATCAGCCGGGATGGACGGCTGCGGTACGCTTCACAGATCCCTTGCACGGTTCGAGTCTGGACCTGAGGCTGGTCTCCCAGCCCGATCAGCGCTGCCTCGACCTTATCCCTATTCGGCAGAAGGGCCTCCAGCCCGCGCTGTAAAGAGGACAGCATCCCACCCTCAGAATACTGCTCATTGAAGACGCTACGCACTTTATGCAGATAAACGATCTCCTCGATTTGTTCGCGCGCTCCCCCTGTGACGACCAGGACCTCTTCAACGCCTGCGGACTGGTAGGTCGAAATTACATGCCCCAGTACGGTGGTGTTTCCCCACGGAAGCAGCATTTTGGGCCTGCCCATTCGTTTTGATTCTCCCGCTGCAAGAATAAGAGCCGATATCATAACGTGTCATCCGAGAGCAGGCGCTCGTACATCTCGGGCGTGTCCACATCCAGAAGCAGGCGGTCATCGTGCCAGGGCAGGTATTCCACGCGATGCTTATGGAAGATGGCTCGTCCACCCATATCTCCCTCCAGTGTGGCAAGATCGCTGAATGTTGAGCGGTCGAACAACACTGGGTTTGCGCGCCTGTCCATGACCATGGGCGCAACCACACGATATAAACCCTCGGCATGTTTTTCGATAAGGGCGCGCAGGATCAAGTCTGTGACCTGCGGCTGATCGGCAAGCAGAAAGATGGCACCTCCCACCCTTCGCCCGGCACGTTCAACTCTCTGCAGCTGGCTCA
>DASUOS010000006.1:0-10615 GCA_036276515.1 Anaerolineales bacterium
TTCCATGCCTGGCAGGACGCGAATATCGATGCCGCCCACATGGGTGATATGTAAAAATCCATCCTGGATCCCCGAGACCCGCATGCCAATGGCATCCATATGGGTGGCAATCATCACCGACGGCCGCGGCTGGCTGCCTGAGCCGCGTTTGAGTCCATGCAGGGAGCCGACGCGGCTGGTGCTGATCTCATTCACGAGCGGGCGCCATTTCTCCTCGATCAGCCGGGCGGCCGGCTTTTCAAAGCCGGATAGACCTGAAACGCTCAGCAGGGATTTCAGGAAGGGAAGGATGTCCGTCATAAAAGTTAGGGAGAAGTTGGAAAAGGAGTCAGGGTGGCCGTGGCCGTACTCGAGGGTGTATTGGAAGGAGTGATAGGAGTGAAGGAGGGGGTCAGGGTCATCGTGTGCGTTAACGTTGGGGTCAAGGAAGCGGTCAATGTGAACGACGGCGTCAGGGTCGCGGGCGTGAACTGGGTCAATGTGATCGTTGGCGACGGTGTATTGGAAGGCGTGAGGGTGGTTGTGGGTGTGAGGGATGGAGTGCTGGTGAGGGTTTCTGGTGTGGGACTCAGCGTGGCTGTGGCGGTACTTGTGGAGGTTAGCGTGGCTGTGGGTGTCAGGCTGCCCGGTTCAGGCGCCAGGGCGATTGCTATAAAACCGATGCAGTAACAGGGGATCGTTGCCAGCGTGATGGCGAGCAGTGCGAGCCGGCGGCGTGCTCGGGCGTCTGAAGATTCAACCATGATGGGTAGATTATAATCCATCATCATTTCAGGAACTGACAACCTATGATTCCTCTGCATTTACGAATATCGGGATTTCTCTCCTATCGCGATCCCGTCGACCTCGACTTCAGTACCTTTGACCTGGCCTGCATCTCGGGTCATAACGGCGCGGGAAAATCCTCCCTGCTCGACTCGATCACCTGGGCGCTGTTCGGAGAAGCGCGCGGCAAGAGCAGTGACATCATCAACCTGCATCCGACCGTAAAGGCGGCCGAGGTCGCTCTGACCTTCGAGCATGAAGGCAATACCTACCGTGTCCAGCGCACCCTGCCGCGCAACAAAAGCACCTTCCTGGAATTCCAGGTGAAGAACGAAGACGGCTGGCGCCCTCTGACCGAAAAAACAACCCGCGACACACAGGCGCGGATCGAGCAGACCCTGCGGCTCGATTACGATACCTTTGTCAATGCTTCGTTCTTTTTGCAGGGCAAGGCTGACCAGTTCACCCAGCAAAATCCCGGTAAACGCAAGGAAGTCCTGAGCAATATCCTTGGGCTGGAAATGTGGGAGGAGTATAGGAACCGCTCGGCAGAGATCCGTAAGCGCATCGAGCGCGAGGTGGATGCTGTCGAGGCACGGATTGCCGAGATCGATACCGAGCTCGCCGAAGAGAACGCCCGCAGGGCGCGGCTGGCCGAACTGGAATCCACTCTCACCCAATTGACTGCGGCCCGCACCGCCCAGGAATCCGTTCTGGAGTCCATCAAGAGGGCGGCGGCCGCCCTCGACGAACAGCGGAAACTTGTGGACGCGCTGAATGCTTCCCTGGACCGCTCCCGTGCACATCTCTCGGGGCTGCAGAACCGGCTCGCCGCCCGGCAGGCCGACCGTGACTCGTACTCAGATCTGATCGAGCGCGCCTACGCGATCGAGACGGCCCACAAAGACTGGCAGGAAGTGCGCGCCGAGCTGGAAAAATGGGACAGGACCGCCTCCGAGTTCCACGAATACGACAAGGAGAGAACTCCTCTCCTCGAGAAGATCGCCGTGGAGCGAGCCAGGCTGGAACAGGAGCTCGACGTTCTCACAGAACGCGAACGTGTCATCCTCGACCAGGCACCTGTTGTCTCCAGCCTGGAGGCGGAGATTGAAAAGGTACAAATCCGCCTGGCGGAGGCGGAGGAAAAAGTTGGGATCCTTTCCCACCTGGAGGAACAAAGAAATTCCGCCCGCGAGCGGCAGGCCGAGCTGAGAGCAGAGAATGAAGCTCTCAAAGCGGACATGAACCAGCTTAAAGACCGGATCGACACACTGAAGTCTGCCGAGGGGTCTGCGGCCTGTCCGTTATGCGGCCAGCAGCTCAGCGATGAGCACCGCGCCTCCACGCTGGATCAACTCGAAGAAGAAGGCAGGCAGAAGGGCGACCGCTACCGGGCCAATCAGGGGGACATGGCGGAACTTGCCAGATTGATCGCCGATGCAGAAAGGCGGATCGCTGACCTTGCTGCCTCGGAAAACGACCGCATCCGTTTTACGAGTGAACTCTCACAGTTAACCGAGCGCCTGGAATTTATGCAACTGGCCAACAGCGAATGGGGATCATCCGGCAGGAAGCGCCTTCGGGACGTGGAGAAGCTGCTGGAAAATAAAAAGTATGCTCCTGAGGAACAAAAAAAACTTGCAAAACTCGATAAGGAGCTTGCCAAACTTGGCTATGACGCCTCGGAGCATGACCAGCTTCGTGAACAGGAAAACGAGCTGCGCGGCGTCGAAGAGGATTTCAGCAATTTGAAGTCTGCACGCGAAGTCAGCAAACAGATCGACAGCGAGATCGCCAACTTGAATATCGAGATCCAGAATCGCCAGATGGAGATCCAGGCGCTGGATCATGATTACGAAACCGCCTGCGCCAGCCTTGAAACGGCGGAATCTGAATCCCCAAATCTTGATGAAGCGGAACGCGAGCTGTTTCGCCTGCGTGAGAACGAAAACAAGGCTCGCAGCGAGCTGGGCGGCGCCAAACAGCGGGTGGAGATCCTCTCCACGCAGCGGGAGCGCCGGGCCCAGTTCGAAAAGGAACGCGAGACCCTGCAGAAACGGATCGTCCAGCACAAGACCCTCGAACGCGCCTTTGGCAAGGACGGCGTCCCGGCTCTGTTGATCGAGCAGGCTCTGCCGCAGATCGAGGAGCGGGCCAACGACCTGCTCGACCGCCTGAGCGATGGGCAGATGTCCATCCGCTTCGTGACCCAGACAGAATACAAGGACAAGAAACGCGACGACCTGCGCGAGACACTCGACATCCAGATCAGCGATTCGGCCGGGATTCGCGCCTATGAGATGTATTCAGGCGGCGAGGCATTCCGGGTCAACTTCGCGGTCCGGCTGGCACTTTCCGAGATCCTGGCCCAGCGCAAGGGCGCCCGATTACGAACGCTTGTCATCGACGAGGGGTTTGGCTCACAGGATACCCAGGGACGCCAGCGCCTGATCGAAGCCATCAACCTGGTCAGGAATGATTTTGCCAAGATCCTCGTCATCACCCACCTCGACGAACTAAAGGACGCCTTCCCCACCCGCATCGAAGTCGAAAAGACCGACCGCGGCTCGATGGTCAGTGTGAATTGAATTAGGGGTTGAAGGTTGAAGGTCTCATCTCACCTGTGACCTTCGACCTTTGACCTCCACCGTTTTCCATGCTTTATCTCCTCCTTTCTTCTGCTTTCTTCATCGGAGGCATTTTCGTTGTTTACTGGCTCCACAACCAATACCAGCTCGATATTGTCGTTGAGCCAGCAGTGCCGCCTACCGAAGCGCCGTTGATCTCCGTCTGCGTGCCAGCCCGCAACGAGGAACGCAACATCCGTGCCTGCGTTGAGTCACTTCTGGCACAGGATTATCCCAATCTCGAAGTCATCGTATTGGACGACCGCTCTACCGACACGACACCGGACATCCTCCGGGAGTTGTTTTTGGAGTCGGATAGCTCGCTGGCCGGTAAACCGGGCCAGGCCCGTGCACTCCAAATCATAACCGGCTCCGACCTCCCCCCGGACTGGGCCGGAAAACCGCACGCACTGCACCAGGCCTCGGCCGCGACGCGCGGCGAATGGCTTTGCTTTGTCGATGCCGATACGTTCCTGGCGCCCAATACACTTTCCGCCTGCTACGCCAAAGCCATCGAAACCCGGGCAGACATGTTTACGATCATGACTTTCCAGGTCCTGGGCTCGTTCTGGGAGAAGGTCGTGATGCCGCTGGTGATGACCGCCCTCTCGGTCGGGTTTTCACCGCGCAAGGTCAATGACCCGCACCGCAGGGATGCGATCGCAAACGGGCAATTCATCCTGATCAGGCGCCCGGTCTACCACGCGATCGGCGGGCATGAGAGTGTCAAAGACCAGATCGTGGAAGATAAAGCCCTTGCCGAGCAGGTCAAGTGGAATGGCTATCGCCTGATCGTTGCCGATGGCCAGCGGGTGGCGCGGACGCGTATGTATACATCCCTGCCTGAATTGTGGGAAGGCTGGACGAAAAATATCTACCTGGGGCTGCGCGACCAGGCCGGTTTGCTCTGGCTCGGTGTATTTGGGGCATTCGTCGCCCTGGCCGCCGCACTGTTCTTGCCGGTTTGGCCCTTTCTTGGACTCGCCTGGTTATTCGATGGCGGAGGCTGGATGGCCGCACTGGTCAGCCTCCAGTCACTGCTATTTTGGGGATATGTGATCCAGGTTCGGGCCCGGGTGGCGCAGGCCATGCACATCTCTCCCGGGTATGCGCTGTCCACACCACTCGGCGCGGCAGTCTTTGCAGCGATGATGATCACATCTGCGTTCCGGGTATTATCGGGTAGGGGAATCACATGGAAAGGCCGGATGTACGCTCCAAAGTAGGCTAGCGGAAATTTTCATTACATATTGCGGGGTACTGAATGTGACAAAAGTCACAATAAAATTTCTCGACTCATCTTATATTAAAGATAGAAAATATCTGTGAGGATCCCCATGTCCAGACTTCCTTTCATTCTTGCTATCCTGGCTGCCGTCACCGCACTTGGATTTTTTGTCTTTGTGACCGACGCGCCTGCCTATGGGGGTAGCGCGCCGGAAACCTGCGCGAACTGCCATGTCATGGATTCCCAGTATGAAAACTGGTATCACGCTCCCCACAGGAATGTTACAGAGTGTGTGGACTGCCATCTCCCCCATGAGAACATCGTTGCCTATTACCTGGAAAAAGGCAGACAGGGGGCCAAGGATGTATATGCTTTCACTACCGGCCACATCCCTGTTGCGATCCGCGCTTCCGAGAAAACCAAGGGGATTATCCAGTCGAACTGCATTCGCTGCCATGAAGAAACGGTCGAATCGGTGGTGATGGGCGAACAGCCGTTCGACCGTAACTGCTGGGATTGCCACCGCGATACTTCCCACGGCTCGCGCGGCGCCTCGGCCGTCCCCTACCAGGATGCAATCATCTATCCCGTCAAGTAATCTGCGATGAAGGAGAACCCATCCATGAAAAAATACATGACCCTTATACTGGTTGGCACCATCGTGGTGCTTTCCGCCGTTTTGATCGGCGTGCTGACATTCATGCGCAACCAGCCGCCGCAGGAGCGCGCCTTCCAGCCGCTGGTCGAGATCAAAGCGATGGAGCCCGATTCCGAGAAGTGGGGGGTCAACTTCCCTAATCAATTGAGCACCCTCCAGAAGACCGCCACCAACAACATTGACACAACCTATGCCGGCTCATCAGCGTTTTCGTGGCTGGAGCGCGATCCGCGCCAGGTGATCCTGTTCGCCGGTTATCCCTTCAGCAAGGATTACAACGATGACCGCGGCCACGCCAACGCCCTCGAGGATGTGCGCGCCACGGAGCGTCTCAATTTGGATCCGGACGATCCGAAACGCACACCGGGAACCTGCTATTCCTGTAAATCCTCCAACAACCCGGGATTGTGGGATGAAATGGGTATGGCCGAATATGACAAGATGTCCTTCATGGAGATCGGCGCACGCATCGAGGAGCCGATCGGCTGCGCCAACTGCCACGAAGCCGGGACCATGCGCCTGATCGTCACCAATCCCGCCCTCGACGAGGCGCTCAAAGCGCAGGGCAAAGACTGGACCACCTTCACCCGCCAGGAAATGCGGACCGTCGTATGTGCCAACTGCCACGTGGAATATTACTTCAAGGGCGACGGGAAGTACCTGACCTTCCCATGGGCCAAAGGCACGGAAGTCAGCCAGATCATCGAGTATTACGAAGAAGCCGGATTCAAAGACTGGGAGTATCCCGAAGCCGGGACGCCGATGATCAAAGCCCAGCACCCCGAATTCGAGTTCTTCACTGCCGGCTCCACGCACTACAACGCCGGCGTCTCCTGTGCCGACTGCCACATGCCCTACGTCCGCGATGGCGCGGCCAAATACTCCACGCATGATGTCCACAGCCCCCTGCTCAATCCCGAGCTGGCCTGCGGTCAATGCCACACCGACAGTGAGTACGTCGTCAGCCGCGTGAACGAGATCCAGGAGCAGGTTGCGAATACAAAGATTGCCACCGAGGATGCCCTTGTCGACGCGATCAACGCCATCAAGCTGGCGGCCGCCGATCCGGATGCCGATGCGGACCTGCTCGACCAGGCCCGGAATCTTCACCGCAAAGCCCAGTTCATGTGGGACTTCGTTTCCGCTGAGAACAGCACCGGTTTCCACAACCCCGAATATGCGCTGGAGATCCTGGCCGAATCCACAAACCTGGCACGCCAGGCACAGATGCTTGCTGCCCAGTCGGTGGATGACATGACCCTGCTGCAGACGGGAACGTATTATCAAACACAAGGCCAGCCGTAACCCTTTATCCATGATTGCCGGAGACGCTGTCCACATGGGCAGCGTCTTTTTATTGGTGATATAGTTATGAATAAACCAAACCAACGAGGATCGAGAATGAAATCATTTCGAATGATCATGCTGGCAGGCCTGTTCCTGCTGAGCGCATGCAGTGCATCGACCGGAATTGAAGTCAGCAAGGCCTGGATGCGTCCAGCTGCGAAGGAGGGAAATGGGGCAGCCTATTTCCTGATCCAGAACCGGTCGGACAGCGCCGATGAGTTGACAGGTGCCTCTTCCGATGTTGCCCGGGCCGTGGAGCTGCATGAGAGCAAAATGGAAGGCGATGTCATGCAGATGCACCATGCCATGTCTGTGGCCATCGACGGAAATACAAGCCTCGAATTTGCCCCCGGCGGATGGCATGTGATGTTCGTCGGGCTGAACAGGGATTTGAACGTGGGCGACCAGGTGGAACTGACCCTGCATTTCAGGGATCAGGAGGATATTACCGTCACAGTACCTGTACAGGAACAGGAATTGGACGATTAAATTCGGACTCTCCCGGGAACATTTGCGGCAGGCATATCGTCAGGCTAGGAGAAATCCAGAGGATAGCCTTTCGAAGGCTTGACGAAAAAGAAATGGAGAGAAAATGAGAAACATCCTGTTTATCCTTATGGCGGTCGTGCTGACAGCCTGCGCATCCGTCGGAGCCGCCAGCAGCGATTTTGACATCGCCCGCGACAAGTGGCAGGACGCCGGTATTTCGCATTATCGGTTCAATGTGGCGATCAGCTGCTTCTGCATCTTCACCCAGGATATGCCCCTGATCATCGAAGTACAGGATGGCGAAGTCGTATCCATGGAGTATGCGAGTGGCAACGAACTCGATCCCAACAGCCTGGAGCTATTCAACCGCTATGCCACCGTCGACCGGATCTTTGCCGAGCTTGAAAAAGCCCATGCCGAAGCCGATTCGGTGACCGTGGAGTACGATGAGACCTACGGTTTCCCCACCCAGGTGACCATCGACTTCGACCAGCAGGCCGCAGATGAGGAAATCTATCTGACCCTCTCAGATTTTGAAGCACTGCCATAAACACAACTCGATAACGACAAAGCGGACGTGATATATACGTCCGCTTTGTCGTTAAGAAGGGGTGGAACTTTTCCAACTCCCTATTTGCCAGGCGAGTAGGGAGTTGGCTCTACCAGACAAGAAAAGGAGAGAGAATGAGAAAAATCTTATTTGTTGTTTTAGCGATCGTCTTAACGGCCTGTTCAGGCATTGCAACTGAAATTCCAACTGAGATTCCCACTGAGATCCCAACGGACCTTCCCACGGGGGTCTCGGGAGATATCGAAAGCGCCCGCCAACAATGGGAGGCCGCTGGCATTTCCCATTATCGGTTTAACCTGAACATGGTTTGCTTCTGCGCATTCTCCGAGAATATGCCGCTTGTCGTGGAAGTGCAGGATGGAAACGTGGTCTCCATGGAATATCAGAACGGCAACGAGATCGACCCGGCCAGCCTGGAATTCTTCCAGCGCTATGAGACCATCGATAAGATCTTTGCAGAGCTGGAGAAGGCCATTGGTGGCGAAGCGGATGAAGTGACCGTTTCCTATGAGGATACGTATGGCTTTCCCGAGCAGGTCGATATCGATTTTGTCGAAGAGGCGATCGATGACGAGCTGGTCTTGACGATCTCCGGGTTCGAAGTGTTGCCTTAAGACAAACCTTGCGAAGGCTTTAAGCCTTCAAAAAGTTTTTGAATAAATAAAGCGGACGTTTCCTGCGTCCGCTTTGCATTTAATTGGGATGGATCCACTGCCTCAGCGCGTTCTTATCTGCGACGTGGATGCGCCGGTCCTCGATGCGGATCGCGCCGCTCCGCTCCAGCTCCTTCAGCGATCGGGCGACGACTTCCCGCACGGTCCCCAGCTGGGCCGCCAGCTGTTCCTGTGTCCAATGAGGGCGCTGCCCTTCTGACGGGAACTCGCTGATCAGCCGCGCCAACCGGTGCGTCACCTGGTAGAACGCCATTTCACTGACCATGCGGACCAGGTTGCGCAGCATCTCCCCAAAATTCGCCAGCACCTTCTGGGCAAACAGTGGATATTCTGCCACAAGTGCTTGCAGCTTCTCGCTCTCGATCACCCACACCCGGCAGGTCTCGAGCGCCTCCACGTTGGCCGGATTCGTGCCGCCATCGAAGGCAGGAACTTCAGCAAATGTATCCCCTTCCTGCAAAATCCGGACGATGTACTGCCGTCCCTGAGGCGAAAGACGGTAAATCTTTGCACTGCCCGTTTCGATGATATGCAGGCCATCGCACGGATCGGCTTCCCAGAACAACACATCGCCGCGCTGGTATTCACGCAGATGCATGTGGGCAGAAATTTCCTGCAAAATGGATTCCGGCAGATCCGTGAAATATGAATTCCCCCGTAGTGTCTCGATCCGATGGGCCGGGCGCGTATCGATCAGCTTCATGAACAGCTACAGGCTCTTGAGCAGGACCTGGTCTGCGCCGCGATCGATCTCCCAGGGATAGATGGTAAAGGCATCGGTGATCGCAGCGTAATAATCCGGACGTACATGGCCGAACAGGTTGCGATACGGGTTGAAGTGCAGAACGCACGTCTCCGGGAACCCACCGGCAGCAGAGACCCGGTTCTTCACCGCCGTGATCGTCCGCCCGGACCCCCAGACGTCGTCCACGATCAGGGTGGGGCGGCCGCGCAGCTTATCATCCGAGGGGAACTGGATGAACTGCGGCCAGACCATTAGTTTGGCCTTTTCACTGGCAGACTGTGCAGGAAAATCGACGGCGGCCGTCAGGATATGGGTGATATCCATGGCTTCGGCAAGCATCCCTCCGGGGATGACTCCGCCTCGCGTGACCATAATCATGGCCGTGAATTCACGCTTGAACTGCGGGATCAGGTGGTCGATGAGGCGATCCACTTCCTCCCAAGTAATTATTTCGCGACGCGGTTGTTGTGGGACTGTTCCTGGCATGCAATCTCTTCTCTATGAAAATTATAAGCCCTGCACAAGGCAAAATGTGCAAGGCTTTTCAATTACAAATTTCCCAACACAGCTGCCAGCGGAGCCGGCGCTGCAACCTGCATGGGCTGTCCCGCTGTCTGGGCGACTTCGACATTACGGGCCCACAGGTACAGGCAGGTGTGATAGGCAGTGGTCGTATAAGTGGCGATCACACTGGCGACCATCGTGGAGAACAGGAAGACCACCAGGCCCAGGCCGACGCCAAGGATCAATCCAAAAGTGGTCGATCCAACTACGGAAATGATCCCATATCCGACCCCAAAGCCGATCACCAGACCCGCGAAACCGAGCACAAATCCGATCAGCCCTGTGACTGCCCGGACGCCGACTGTGCTTATCCCGACCAGCAGCAGGTTATCCTTTACGATCTGGGCCACACGCCTGGCGGAATCCTTCAGGTTCATATCCTCGATAACCATGGCCGGCAGGATCAAATAGGAGGCCTCCGTCCACAGCACCTCGAGCAGACCTGCCGCGGCGCTGATGACGCCCGAAACGATCCCACCCAGGCCGCCCCGGCCTCGATTCCGGCGGGCGGCATTTTTGAACACATTCACAGCCGTCGATACCGCGGCCAGTGTCACCAGGTCCATGAAGTCGCGGCGGACGATGGACCAGGCGGTGCTCATACGCCCGTCGCCTTTGGTGAGGTATTCGTAGATGAGATAAACGGTCATCCCTGAAAAAACATACGACACAACAAAGTTCACGAACACCAGGACCGCACCCATGACCGCCAGGATCAACTGTCCGATGCGGCCCGAGTCACCGATCAGGACCGCCGTAATGATAATGGGGATGGAACCGATCAGGGACACGATACTGCCCACGATGAGAGCATAGACAGACGGCTTGATCAAATCCCGGTCCTTGAAGGCCATGCTCCAGGCCTGCTGCAGAAAGGACCAGCCGCGGGAAAACGATTGCATGATGTATTCTCCTGTGTGGTATCCGCTTGATTATAGCAAACTTAT
>DASUOS010000007.1:0-2906 GCA_036276515.1 Anaerolineales bacterium
CAGGGCGGGATCGCTGTCGATATCGATTTCCACCAGACGGTGAGGATGTCTGGACTGCAGAGACTCGAGATCCGCCTTTGCCTGGTCACACAAATGGCAGTCCTTGCGCATGTACAGCGTAACGGTAAACATGATGTTGGGAGGAGCCTTTTAAAGTCCGAAATCGATCCAGAAGAATTGTCCGGCCGCGGCGATGCGCTCAAAGATACCGGCGAACAGCATGACACCCAGAACAACCAGGATCACACCCATGCCGATCTCAATATAATGCATGACCTTACCATACTTCTTCAACGTCAGCGACACCCAGCCCACACCCAGGGCGGCGATCAGGAAGGGGATGGCCAGCCCGGCGGAATAAGCCGACAGCAACGAAACACCGGTCGAGATCGAGCCGCCATTCAAGGCCAGGGTCAGGATGGCTCCGAGGACCGGCCCCACGCAGGGCGCCCAGCCGGCTGAGAAGAACACACCCATCAACGCCGAGGACAGGTAGCCCCACTTGCGATCCGGCACCTTTTGGACGCGGGTATCGTATTCCAGGAAGGGGATGCGGAACACGCCGATCATATGCAGGCCGAAAATGATGACCACGATCCCGCCTACTTTGGCAAGGACGAAGCGCAGATCGAACAACAACCGCCCGAAGGCAGAGCTTGCCACTCCCAGGGTAATGAACACCAGGCTGAACCCAAGGACGAAGGCCAGCCCGTGGGTAAAGGTGATGAAGCGGTTATTTTCGGTTGCCTCACCGCCAGCCGCCCGTCCGCCAAGATAGCCAACATAGGCCGGGACGAGCGAAAATACACAGGGTGAAAGAAAGGAAGCCAGCCCCGCCAGGAAGGAAAGGCCAACTGTGACTTGTGAAATATCCATGCAGCTCCTGATCGAACGCTTCAACCCTGAAGGGTACAGAGCCTTCGTTGCCGGTGTTCTAGAATTTTGTCTCGTTGGTGACTACAATCGTACCATGGTCCGGAAGGGATACGCGGGCCTCGCTCTGGGCCAGGGACACATAGGGCGTCGTCCAGCGGAAGATCCACTTGGCATCCTCCGGTGTGACATTGATACAGCCGTGCGAGCGCTTCTCCCCAAAGGCGTTGTGCCAGAACGCGCCGTGGATGGCCACCCCGTCTCCGCTGATCATGGTGGACCAGGGTACCGCCGGCGTCGAATATCCCGACTGGAAATTCCCGGCTGTCATGTTCTGAGAAACGATTTTCCAATGCGTTAATAGGTTCCCGACCGGTGTGGCGAGTTTTTCACTCAGCTCTCCGGTCCCCGGGTCATAGCCGATGCCGCTCGAGATGCGGCAGAAGTAAACTTCGGTGCTCCCTTCCAGGCAGGATAATGTCTGCCGGTCGAGATCCGCACGGATCGTTTTTGAATTCGGGTCGACTTCGGGATTGATCGGCGCCACATCCTCTTCGGTCAGGACCTTGAGCCCGGCCCCATCCGCCCAGAAGAACTCGCCATAGGCACCGTAGCCGTAGCCGTGCCCGTTGACATCCTCGTTCCAACGATACTCGGCAAAACCATTGTCGGTTCGAATCTTGTCGATCCAGACCACCTGGCCGTAATACAGCCGCGGCGGAAAGTTATAGGCGATATGGTCTTGCAGCCACGGAGAGGCAACATTGCCCTCGTGCGCCAGCTCCACATACGGGACGGTGATTTCCGCCCAGAACCCGTTAATCCCGGCGGGCATTTCGGTCAAAGGCGTGTTCGGAAGATTGCGCGTCGGCTGGAGGACGGAGGAATAAATGAATCCCTGCGGCGTCTCTACATAACGCTGGTTGGTCAGGCCGCCAATAACACTGCCCAGCACCTGGCGATTCCACTCGACGAGCGTATCGGCATCCAGCTTGGCGATCGAGCTGTTCTGCGCCGGGTCGTTGGTCGGACGGCTGCGCAGATCGATGCCCGGGTCCACGACGCGCCCGATGATCGGGCTGGCCGGGAACTGGGGCAAGCGCTTGGGAGCCGATAACACTTCCAGATTGAGAACAGAACGAGGAGCGAACGCCAAGGCCCCCAAACCTGCACCGGCTATTTTGAGAAAGTCGCGACGAGAAAGGTTTTGATTCATACTTTCACCACAGAATTGAAAAGTAACGGCCAAAGCCGTTACTACAGCTTGCTTGTCAAGGATACCTGCAATTATTCGGCTAGTCAACGCCCGCGTGAGAAAGGCTTAATCTGCGAAGAACTCCTTCAATGCCCGCAGGCAGTTCGCGCTGACCTTATGACCGACCTCATCTTCACAATAGGTGACTTTTGCCCCGGCCCGTTCCAGGATGGCAATCGATTCCCGGGCGCGTTCCACGTCCACGGTTTCATCCTTGGTGCCATGGGCCACAAAATATGGCTTGCCTTCCAATGGACGCTGTGTGGCAAGCTCTTCTAACCCCTCCGGCACGAAACCGGCCAGGATCCCCGTCTTGCGGATGCGGCCCGGGAATAAAAAATTCAGGACATTACAGATCGCCGCACCCTGACTGAAGCCGACCACATCGAAGGTTTGCGCATCGACCCCCGCCGACGCGGCATACTCGTCCACCAGGCGGATCAGGGCCTCAGCACCCGGGCGCAGCTGTGTGAAGGTGGGCCGGCCGTAGTCCGATGACTCGAACGGCTGCCTCCACGAGTAGCCGCCCATGTCGGAAGCGTGAGGCGCCCGCGGGGCGATCATCCAGTATCCGCTGGACAGGTTGCGGGCGAAGACCCACATCGAGTTCTCGTCGCCGGTAAAACCATGGACGAGTACCAGCAGGCGCGGCTTTTCCTGGGCTGTTTCGCGCACGCGCAAGGTCCAATTGTTGAATGTAGTCAGGGTCGTATTATTTGGGTCTGGCACGTTTGAGCACCCATTCTATGGCAAGAAAGATGGCCAGTATGAGAATGAC
>DASUOS010000008.1:0-15101 GCA_036276515.1 Anaerolineales bacterium
ATCAACGTCAATATCACCGACATCACCGATGCGTCGAACTATATTTCCAGCATCGGCAAGAAGGCCGCCTCCGAGGCGATCAACCAGGCCAAGATCGATGTGGCCGAGCAGACCCGCTACGGTGCCATTGGTGAAGCGAACGCCGTCCGTGAGCAGGAGATCAAGGTTGCCGAAGCTCTGGCAGCCGCCGAGATCGGCCGCAAGACCGCCGATGCGAACCAGCGCCAGCGCGTCCAGGAGCAGGAGGCAACCGCGGTACAGGGTGAAAATACCGCCAATGCCAATATTGCCCGCTACAACGCAGAGCTTGAGATCCAACGCGCCAAAGCCACCGCCGACTCAGAAAAGGGAAAGAAATCGGCTGAAGCCGATCAGCGTGTCTTCGTCCAGGCACAGGAAGCCGACGCGGTGAAAGGTGAGAATACCGCCAAAGCCAATATTGCCGATTACAACGCTGAATTGGAAGTAAAGCGTGCTGCGGCCCTGAAACAGGCAGAAGTGGCCCGCTACGAGGCGCAGGTGGCCATCCAGCAGGCACTCTACAAGGCCGAGCAGGAACGCCTGCGGGCCGAGGAAGTGGTTCGCCAGGAGATCGAGAAGAACAAGGTCGAGATCGCCGCAGAAGCCGAAGCAGAGCGCATTCGCCGCCACGCCAGAGGTGAAGCGGATGGGATCCTGGCCAAGTACCAGGCCGAAGCGGCAGGCGTCCGCAAGCTGCTCGAATCCAAGGCCGAGGGCTATCGCCAACTGATCGAAAGCGTGGGAGGCGATCCCCAGGCTGCCTCTACCCTGCTGATGATCGAGAAGCTCGAGGAGCTGGTCTCCCGCCAGGTGGAAGCGATCAGCAACCTCAAGATCGACAAGATCACCGTCTGGGACTCCGGCGGCAACGGCGACGGCTCGTCCACATCGAACTTCATCTCCAACCTGTTCAAGAGCCTGCCGCCGCTCCAGGAGATCTCGCAGATGGCTGGCTTCGAGCTTCCGGAATATCTGGGCAAGGTCAGGAGCCAGAATATCGCCAGTCTGGATGATGGCAAGCCAACCGACCCGGCGCCCAAGAACGGGAAGCCTGCCCCTCAGGGCTAACCGACTGAGATCCGATCTTTCAATTAAGCCTGGACAATCGTCCGGGCTTAATTTTTGTCTACTCATGAAATATTGCATCAGGTAGAATGAAGGAATGCTGCCTCTCACCCAAGTCGAACAATTTACCCGCAGGCATCTGCGCCATAATGTGACTGTAAATTTAATGGATGGCGGTTTCTTCGGCCTTGCGATTGGGTTTGCCTCCTTTAGCACGATCTTGCCGCTCTTTGTCGCCTCGATGACAGACTCCGCCACCCTGATCGGTCTGGTTCCAGCCATTCATTCAGCAGGCTGGCTGCTGCCTCAACTCTTCACTGCGAATTACACGTCACAGCTCCGCCGATACAAGCGGACGGTACTGCACCTGACCATCCATGAGCGGCTGCCGTTCCTGGGATTCGCCCTCGTGGCATTCCTGCTCCCCAAGATCGGGCTGCAGGCCGGTTTGGTCATCAGCTTCCTCCTACTGACCTGGCAGGGACTCGGCGGCGGATTTACAGCCAACCCCTGGACGAGCATGATCTCCAAGATCATCCCCTCTGATTCACGAGGGACGTTCTTTGGGACACAGGCGGCAGTTGCAAACCTGTTTATCAGTGCCGCGGCAGTGGGAGCTGGGTATCTCCTGAACTGGTTCGATTCGCCGTACGATTTCATGTACTGTTTCCTGATCGCCAGCGTTTTCTTCACCGTCTCCTGGTTTGCCCTCGCAATGACACGCGAACCTGCCGACCACGACAAGGTGATCGAAGAAAACCCGGCTCCCTTCTGGCATGGAGCCGGGACGATCCTCAAGCGTGATAAAAACTTCAACTGGTTCCTGGCGGCCCGTATCCTGTCGCAGTTCGCCACGATGGGGTTTGCGTTCTATATCGTTTATGCCCTGCGCCGCTTCGAGATGAGCGCGGTCACCGCCGGGTATCTCACCGCCACTTTGACCATCGCCCAGACCGTCGCCAACGCCGGGATGGGCTGGCTGGGGGATCGCGTCGGTCACCGCCTGATGTTGATCGTCGGCGCGGGGTCGGCTACCCTGAGCTCCCTGCTGGCATGGCTGGCGCCGTCGCTGGCCTGGTTCTTCCCGATCTTCATCCTCACCGGTTTTGCCAACGTTTCCATCTGGACCAACGGCATGACCATGACCGTCGACTTCAGCGACGAAAAGGAACGCCCGTTTTACATCGGCCTTGCCCAGACCCTGACCGCGCCGGCCACGATCATCGCACCCCTGATCGGCGGCTGGATTGCCGATACACAGGGCTTTGTGATCACATTTGGCCTATCCTCCCTGTTATCGATTGTGATGATGTCGATTTTGATCTTTCTTGTCAAGGAACCGCGTAAGGCAGGATGGCGCCCCGCCCCATTACCCCAGGAGATCCCATGACCCTCATTCAGGAAAAAGCCGACCAGGCTCTTGAAATTCTCAAAGAACAAAACCTCGATCTGTGGCTGACGTTCGTCCGTGAGACGAGCGGTGTGCGTGACCCGGCTCTCGATCTGCTCGTCGGAGCGAACGATTTGACCTGGCCCTCCGTCCTGATCCTCACCCGCAGCGGTCAAAAGCTTGCCATCATCGGCAACCTGGAAAAGGATGCCATCCAAAGGCTGGGTGTGTTCGATGAAATTCTTGGATATGACAAATCGATTCGTGACCTGCTGGGTGAGACGATCACCCGCCTCGACCCACGGCAGATCGCGGTCAACACCTCGAGGAACAACGTACACGCCGACGGGTTGACCCATGCCATGCACGGCATCCTGCTCGAGTATCTGGCTGGCACGCCTTACGCGGAACGGCTGGTCAGTGCCGAGCCGGTCATCTCTGCCTTACGCGGTCGGAAGACCCCGGCCGAGCAGGCACGCATCCGCCGGGCGGTCGAGATCACCGATGAGATCTACAGCAAGACATTCGACTTTATCAAAGTCGGAATGACCGAGATCGAGATCGGCGAGTATATGCACGATCTGGCAAAAGAATACGGCGTAGGGCTGGCCTGGACCGCAGAAAATTGCCCAGCAGTGAACAGCGGACCGAACTCCCCCGTCGGGCACAATGGTCCGACCGATATAAAAGTGGAGCGCGGCCACCTGCTGCACTTCGACTTTGGGGTTAAATTCGAGGAATATTGTTCCGATATCCAGCGGGTGGCCTATGTGCTGCGCGAAGGAGAAACCGAAGTCCCTCTGGAAGTGCAGCGCGGGTTTTTCACCATCCGAACGGCGATCGAAAAATCACGCCAGGCCATGAAACCGGGCGTGACCGGCAACTCCATCGACGTGATCTCTCGAGAGATTGTCACAGACTCCGGTTACCCGGAATTTCCGCATGCCCTGGGACACCAGCTCGGCCGCGTGGCGCATGATGGCGGCGCGCTGCTGGGTCCGCTGTGGGAGAAATATGGCGATTTACCCAATCAGAAACTCGAAGCAGGACAGGTCTTTACCATCGAGCCCAGCCTGGCTGTGCCCGGTTATGGGATGATGGGGATCGAAGAGGATGTGGTCATGACCGGGAACGGGGCAGAATATATCACTCAACCGCAAAAGGAAATCGTGTTGATCAAGAGATAAAGTTAAACTGCCTCGCCAACACAAAATCCCGAAGGGATGGCACAGCTTTAGAATGTAGAGTAGTGTAAGCCAAACCCCGAAGGGGTGACATGATATGGCAATATGTCACCTCTTCGGGGTTGTTATTATTTAAATCCAAGTGCAATAATTATTTCATCCGGTCGGGATTGGGTTCGTTATAAGGGAGAAAAATCTATAAAACGGTGCAATTTCCGGCTGAGTGAGAGCCAAAACTTGCAAAAAAGAAGAGGCGCTTCATCACCATTCCTTGTGTGTCATCCATCACTGGCTGATTAAGTCTCCAGTGCTATACTCCTTTTTGTGAAAATATTCACCAAAAAGGAAATAGAATGACCCAGGAAGATCCCAGAATTCTTGAACTCCGCCGCGTGCGAGCCAAAGCGCTCGAAGGCGGTGGTGCCGAACGTATCAAAAAACAGAAAGCCAAGGGGAAATTGACCGCCCGCGAGCGCATCGAAATGCTGCTGGACGAGGGCACCTTCAACGAGATCGAACCATTCATCACCCACCAGGGCGACGAGATGCACCTGCTGAACGAGAAGTATTACGGCGATGGCGTGATCACCGGCTACGGCCAGATCAACGGCAGGACCGTATACCTCTATTCACAGGATTTCACCATTTACGGCGGAACCCTGAGCGAGATGCAGTCTCATAAGATCTGCCGCGTCATGGACCTGGCCGTGCGTAACGGCGTGCCATTCATATCGCTGATCGACTCGGGCGGGGCGCGCATCCAGGAGGGGGTCCGCTCGATGGGCGGGTACGCCGAGATCTTCCGCCGCAACGCCCAGTACTCCGGCGTGATCCCCCAGATCGCCGTCATGCTCGGGCCCTGCGCCGGCGGCGCGGCCTACTCCCCCGCCCTGCAGGACCTGGTCATCATGGTGGAAAAATCCTCCTTCATGTTCCTGACCGGTCCGGAGGTGATCCGGGCTGTGACAGGTGAAGTCATCGATGCCGAATCGCTGGGCGGCGCGGATGTGCACATGTCTATTAGCGGCGTGGCGCATATGAGCGTAAAGAGTGAAAAGGAAGCGCTCGATACGGTGCGAACCTATCTTTCCTACCTGCCGTCGAATAATGTCGAGAATCCCCCCTTTGTCAATCCCCACGACGACCTGACCCGCATGGACGAATCGTTGAACAGCATCATCCCACTCGATCCGTCCGAGCCCTATATCATGCACCAGGTCATCGAAAAGATCGTGGACAGAGGTACGTTCCTCGAGTTCCAGCCCAGCTGGGCGCGCAATGCGATCGTTGGGTTTGGGCGCATTGGCGGCCACAGTGTCGGGATCGTCGGACAGGAACCCGCCATTATGGCCGGTGTGATCGACATCGATGCGGCCGACAAAATGACCCGCTTCGTCCGCATGTGCGACTGCTTCAACATCCCGCTGGTCACCTTCGTCGATTCACCCGGTTTTCTGCCTGGCATCGCCCAGGAGCATGGCGGCATCATTCGTCACGGGGCGAAGCTGCTGTATGCCTATTCGGAGGCAACCGTCCCGAAGATCTGCATCATTACCCGCAAGGCCTACGGCGGCGCGTATGTGGTCATGTCCAGCAAGTATCTCGGCACGGATGTCACCTACGCCTGGCCGTCGGCGGAGATCGCTGTTCTGGGCGCGGAAGGCGCGGCCAACATCCTGTTCAAGAAACAGATCGACAGCGCAGATGACCCCGCCGCGGAGCGTAAAAAACTGGCGAACGAGTATCGCGAGAAGTTCAACAATCCGTACTATGCAGCCGGCACCGGCTATGTGGACGATATCATCGAGCCGCGCGAATCACGTCCGAAGATCATTGCTTCCCTCTCTGCGCTGCGTGATAAGTACACGCCTGCCCCGCCGCGCAAGCATGGCAATATCCCGGTGTAGTTGACGAATGATGAATACTTTAGTCATCGCACTCGAGATCACCGCTCTGGGGATGGGGCTGGTCTTCGCCGCGATCATCCTCCTGTGGTGGATGATGGCCATGCTGACAACTGTTGCAGCAGAAAAAGAAACGCCGGTGACTGAGCCCGCCTCGGACTCGGCCCTGCCTGCTCCTGTTATGGATAAGGATGCCAAAGCCCGGGCGGCCGCCATTGCCGTAGCCACGGCCCTGGCAGAGCAGCAAATGTCGCAGGCGCACCCGCTCTCCCTCCCGCCGACGGCGATCGTTTCGGCCTGGCAGCTGGGCATGCGCACAAGGCAGATGTATCAAAAGGGGACCCCCATCGTCCGCAAGCCGCGTAAGGTAGGTTAGGAATGAAATATTCGGTACGAATCGAAGATAAATCATATGTAGTCGAGATCGAAGATCTGCACGCCCGCCCGGTCATCGCCCGGGTGGATGGTGAACGGTTCGAAGTTCACCCGGAAAACGGGACCAGGCCGGAAGTCCGCGAAGAGACCACGCTTGCCACTCCCATTCAGGCCCCCCGGCCTTCCACGAGCCAGTGTGCCGGCACCGGTGAATTGACGGCCCCTCTTCCAGGAACCGTTGTGGATGTCTTTGTAAAAGCAGGGGATGAGGTCGAAGTGGGCAAGGTTGTGCTCATCATCGAAGCCATGAAGATGAAGAATAGCATCCGTTCGACGCGCGCCGGCAAGGTGACAGAGATCCTGGTCAGCGCGGGGCAGACCGTGGCCCACAAACAGGCACTGGTGAAGTTCGAATGAACATCGCAGAGCTGCTCCCCGAGTTACTCAAGGGAATCCTGCACTTCACCTGGGGCAATGCGGTCATGATCACGGCCGCGCTGGTGTTGATCTACCTGGCGGTTTTCAAGGAGATCGAGCCGGTCCTGCTCCTGCCCATCGGTTTTGGCTGCCTGCTGGCAAATATCCCGATGGCCGGCATGACCGCGGCCGAGGGCATGATGGGTGTCCTGTACGATGCAGGCATTGCGACGGAACTCTTCCCACTGTTGATCTTCATCGGCGTGGGGGCGATGATCGACTTTAGCCCGCTGCTTTCACAGCCCAAAATGGCACTGCTCGGCGCGGCGGGACAGTTCGGTATTTTCGGCACGCTCATTCTGGCGGTTCTGTTGGGTTTTCCCCTTAACCAGGCGGCTTCGATCGGCGTGATCGGCGCGATCGACGGACCCACCTCCATTTTCGTAGCGACCAAGCTCGCGCCCGAGCTTCTGGCTCCCATCGCCGTGGCGGCGTACTCCTACATGAGCCTGATCCCGATCATCCAGCCGCCTTTAATGAAACTGTTGACCACGAAAAAAGAGCGTCTGATCCGTATGGACTATGCTCCCAAGCCGGTCTCACAAAAGGCGCTGCTTTTCTTCCCTGTCATTCTTACCCTGGTCGTTGGTCTGCTCGTTCCCGAAGCGACGCCACTCATTTCGATGCTCATGCTCGGAAACCTGCTCAAAGCCTCCGGCGTCGTCGACCGTTTGAGCAAGGCCGCACAAAACGAGATTATCAACATCGCCACCCTGTTCCTCGGCCTGGCCATCGGCGCGACCATGAATGCAGAAAGTTTCCTGAATCTTGCAACGATCAAGATCCTGGGCCTGGGCCTGATCGCATTTGTTCTGGACACGGTGGCAGGTTTGGTGTTTGGAAAAATTATGACATTTCTGAGCGGCAACAAGATCAACCCGCTGATCGGCGCAGCCGGTATTTCCGCCTTCCCCATGGCAGGACGGCTCGCGGCGAAAGTGGCAAATGATGAGGATCCAGACAACTTCATCCTCATGCACGCCATGGGCGCCAATACCGCCGGCCAGCTGGGCAGCGTGATCGCAGGTGGTATCCTGTTATCGATTGTGAGCAACCTGATCTAATTCCCCTGTTTCTTTGGCCACAGAGACTCAGAGAAAAAATAAGCTCTGTGTCTCTGTGGCGATTTACACTTCAGTAAAGAAATTCTCTTCGACTCTCTTCCAGGTTTCATCTGTCAATTTCATGTATTTCGTCAGCAATGGATGGACGTTGCTCAGCTCATCGTACATACGCTGGGCCACGCGGCGGATGGAAAAATGGGCATTCGCAGCAGACCGCAGCTGGCAGAAGGCGAAGGCTTCGCGCAGGTTGAATTCGGCCAGCACCCGGCGGTTGAAGCCGTTGGGAACAGCATACTGGGCAATGGCCGGGTTGACCGCATACAGCTTTTCGAACATATCCCCCGCGGCCCGCATCGCGGCCTTATACTGCGATTCAAAGCCTGCCTCCGTAATCAGACGTGGAGTGGCATACCCGAGACGCGTAGTTAATCGCTGGGGAGTCTGGGTCATCATGCGGTGGCGCTTGAACTCGGCGTAGGCACCCTGATCCATGACAAAATCGAAGACGTAGGTGGCGTATTCCAGCTCCCGCAGAGGGACGTCATACTTGCCAAGCCGTCCCAGCAGGGACTGGGCCAGCCTGACCCTTTCAGGTTTTTTGAGCGCCTTGACGTATCCCAGCGCCTCGGCATAGCTCATCTCACCAAAACGGAACAGGGCTGCAGCCAGGACTTTCCTCTCCCCCTCCTTATCGAACGAAATGAGCGTACACCAATCCGGCTCGATCAGCGACCCTTCACTCATGGGCAGAGGCGGCCGTATCAAAGCAAATTCACTGGTTGTTTCCACCAGGTACGGGACCGCGTCCGCGTATTTGACGAGGGTTGGCGTCTCGGCCCTGGCTACTTCCTTAACCTTCTCGCCGATCTCGCGCACTTCTGTCAATTCGTGCGAGAGCATCTTGCGGATCATGTTCTCGAGCACCCGGGCGTTGGCGGTCATACCTACATTGGCCAGTGCCGCGGCGGGCAGCAGGAAGCGACAGACATCCACATATTTGGAGCGGATGCGGCGGTCCCAGGCTTCATCCTTTTCATTCTCGCGGCGCGGGAAACGCTCCAGAATGAGACGCCGTACGGGCTCCAGCGATTCCTCATAGGTCCGGAACAGGAGGCGGATGGTATCCACGTATTCATCATGAAGCGGGTGCCCATCCAGCTCCCGCGGAATGAAGAAGTCGTGCGGTCCCCATTTTTGATAACGGGTGGATTTCTCGGTATAGGAGGCAAGCCGGTTGCCCTCGATGCTCTCGATGGCCAGCCGAGACACATTCTCGAAAGCAATATGCAGAACGGCGTGCTCCGCCACGGAGGCGTGACCGTAGCCCACCACCCACTTCTCATGGAACTGCGCCGACTTTTCATCGCTCAGCTCTGCCGCAATGTCGCGAAAGGAATCCGGCGAGCGGGACGTCTTTGCAAAAGCCACCGCGATGGTTTCCGGGCTGAGGGCACGCGGTGAGAGCAGGTAAATGTCACGTTCAGGCATACAGATCTCCTATGGAAAAGTCTGGCAGATTATACCCTTCACGGGCATACTATAAAACAATAGCGGCTTTTCAGCCGCTATTCAAAATTCGACGGGTCTCATCGATATCCTTCCATATCTGCTCGAGCAGTTTATCCACAGAATCAAAGCGCAGCTCATCGCGCAGGCGGGCAACAAATTCGAGTTTGACATCCTCGCCATAGATTTCGCGCTGGAAATCGAGCAGGTGCGCCTCTACATTTGGGATTTGCTTATCGGGCGTGAAGGTTGGGTTGACACCGATATTAATGGCAGCCTGGTACTCCCTGCCATCCAGATAGGCCCGGCAGGCGTAGATGCCGTTGGCGGGAATCAGCTTGTCGGGGGAATACTCGATGTTTGCCGTCGGCACATTGATCGTCCGGCCGCGTTTGTCGCCGTGGGACACGGGCCCGTGCAGGCTGTAGGGATGACCCATCAGTTGAGCAGCATCCACGACATTGCCCGTTGCAACCAGTTTGCGGATCTCGGTGGACGAGATCACGCCACTCTCGTCGCTGAGGGCCGGGGTCACTTCGACACTATAGCCAAGCTCGGCTCCGATCTCCACCAGGCGCGCCGCGTTGCCTTCCCGGTTCTTTCCCACAGTTGAATCGTAGCCAAGCACCAGATGACTGACCGAAAGATGCTGCTTAAGTAGCTTCATAAAATCGAGTGCGGTTGTGTTGGCAAAGTCCCGGTCGAAAGGATGGGTGACCACGGCGTCAACGCCAAAGGAGGCGAACAGGTCGGCGCGCTCTTCGGGCAGGGTTAACAGCCTGATCTCACCGCGCCCAAATATCCTGGCCGGATGTGGGTGAAAGGTTAAGACAACAGCAGGCACGCCATGTTCATGAGCGCCTGCCGTAAGTCTGCGGATGATCTGCTGATGGCCGCGATGCACGCCATCAAACACGCCAATGGCCAGCCAGGAATTTTCTAAAGATACTTCGTTGAGCGAGGAATAATGCTGCATATAAATAAATGAGTCCAGCGCCGTCTCCGGCGCTGGAATTGTACACTAGATAGTTGATTTTACAGCCACTCTGTTGTGATCTATTCGAATACAGCAGCTACCTGTCAATTAATCGGAAGTGAAAAACACTTTTTTCGGCTGCCAGGCGGGCTTGCCATCTTCGCCCTGGACCGCTTCCATTAGGGCCACCAACTCACCCTGGGTGCTGACACCGCGTACGCGTTTGCCGATCTCCACATCTTCGTCCGCCTTGACGCGGTGTCCATGGCGTACGCCTTCGACATCATCAGGACTCAGCTCGAGGGCCGGCCAGTCGCCGAGCGCTTCTGCCGCGGGAATGAGGTACTGGTACCAGTTCCCGGCATGGAAGGCCTCCTGCAGCTTGCGCAGGGGCACGGCATCCCGCAGAGAGAACCGTCCGCTTTTTGTGCGGCGCAGACCGACGAGATAAGCGCCGCATCCCAGCTTTTCACCGAGATCATTGGCCAAGGAACGCACATACGTTCCCGAGGAACAATGCACATCGATGACCACCTCCGGCGGCGCCCATTCGAGCACTTCCAGGTGATGGACCGTGATCTTGCGCGGCTCGAGCTCCACTTCCTCACCCTTGCGAGCCATTTCGTAGGCTTTGCGTCCCTGGACCTTGACCGCCGAATACGGGGGTGGAGTTTGTTCGATCTCACCGACAAAGGTCTTTAATACCTCTTCGAACTGTGCTTCGGTGACATTGACAGGCTGGCTGGCCGGGGTTACCTTCCCCTCTGCATCGAACGTATCCGTCCTGCCGCCCAGGCGGATGATCGCCTGATAGCGCTTATCGGAAGCGGATACATATTCGCTCAAACGGACAGCCGGTCCTACCAGAATCACGAGTACACCGGATGCCCGCGGGTCCAGCGTTCCCGTATGGCCCGCTCGACGCAGATTTGTACCGTTCCGAATGGCCTGCACAACATCATGCGAAGTCATCCCCACGGGTTTATCCACAACCAGAACGCCTGAGATGGCGTTTTTTATATCTTGACTGTTCATTTAACTCCTCCTTCAGACACTCCATATCATTTACGACACTCTTGTCCGAATTTTATACTAAAGACCCAAAACTTCCTTGGTAGCTTTCAAAACTGTAGACTGAACTTCATGCAAACTGCCTGGGATATCTGCTCCCGCTGCCGCTGCATGCCCACCCCCACCGAATCGTTTGGCAATCGGAGAAACATCAATACCCTCTTCAAGCGCCCGCCAGGAGATCTTGACGTGATTATCACTTTGTTCAACGAAGATCATGCCAACTTTGTTCCCATGGATAGCTGAGACCAGGTTAATAAGATCCGCATCATCGTTGCCGCCATAGCCTGTCCGCTTCCGGTCCTCCAGGGTAAGGGACCCCCACACGATTCCATTTTCCTGCTCCAGCCTGGAAAGTCCCGCCCCCCAGTAGCGTGCAGCATGAAACGATTTGTGGACCAGCGAACGCATGTAGAGATCCGGCATGTTGGAGCCGGTCTCCATCAGCATCGCGCACAGCCGCAGGGCAGACGGATTCGTATTCGATGTGCGGAATCCCAGTGTATCGGTAATTATGCCGGTCAATAGCGCATCGGCGACAGGCTTTGTGATCTGCAACCCCCAGGCAGGCAAGTGGTTTGCCAGAATGGCGGCAGTAGCAACTTCCTCTGGTTCGATCAGGTTTAACAAGCCAAAATTTTCGTTGGTTTTGTGATGGTCGATGTTAATGTCCGGTATGCTTATATTCTCGAACGCCTTCCCCACCCGTTTGTAGTCTGCGCAGTCCACGGTAATGAAAGTATCGTGATCATTGCCGGGTTCCTTGACAATAAGGTTGCTTCCCTCCAGATGTTTGAACGATGAGGGAACGCCGTCAGCAAGCACCATCCGTACGGTTTTTCCACTATTCATCAGCGCCAGCCCAAGGCCAAGTAACGAACCTATGGCATCTCCATCGGGCCTGATATGCGATGTTATCATAATTTTATTTGCTTGGTCCAGGCGCTCTTTAATCGCCCCGATGATATCCACGGTCATTAACTAAGTTTCCTCTTATCTACCGTCTGTTTCCGTAAGGATACGATAGTTTATTGCTTTTTACGCAATTCGGCAAGGATGCGCTCTATGTGATCTGCATTTTCCGGTGTCATATCCCAGTGAAAGCGCAGGCGGGGAAAGGTCCGCAGCTCGACGCGTGAGGCCAGATACCGCTTGATGAAGCCTGAAGCCGATTCCAGCCCCGCAAGAACGTCAGCGGAGCGGGAGACGCCCTCCACCGCTGACACGTACACATCGGCGTAGGCGAGCTCCCTATCCACTTTTACGTCGGTCACGTAAATTTGTTTCAAGCGCGGATCGTTGATCTCGCGGATAAGCATCTCCGAGAGTTCCTGGCGGATCCGGTCCGCAATTCGCTGTAAACGGGTACCTGAAGGCATTTCGATTTACGATTGTAGATTTTCGATTTCAGATTGGAGGATTACTCCGATTTTTCGACCACATAGCAAACCAGCTGGTCGCCAACCTGAATATCGCTGAAACTTTTGAAGCCAACGCCGCACTCGTAGCCCTGCCGGACTTCCCGGACATCTTCCTTTTCATGTCGCAGGGAGCCCATGTCACCTTCATAGACGATGTCTGTGCCGCGAAACAAACGTACCTTGGCGTTGCGCCGAAGCTCGCCGTCGGTCACCCGGCAGCCTGCCACTTTACCGAACTTGGAGGCGGAGAACACGGCCAGCACCTGGGCGCGCCCGATCACCTTTTCCTTCGTTTTGGGCTCAAGCATGCCGCTGAGGGCCTTTTCTATATCTTCGGTCATGCGGTAGATGATCTCGTACAGGCGAATGTCCACGCCTTCTTTTTCGGCCATCCGCCGGGCGGACACGTCCGCCTGGACGTTGAAGCCAATGATGATGGCATTGGACGCCGAGGCCAGCATGACATCGTTTTCGCCGATGTTACCCGTCTCTGAATACAGCACCTTGAGGCCGATCTCACCTTCGCCCAGCTTGTTCAGCTCGGTCACGATGGGATCGAGTGAGCCCTGGACATCGGCCTTGACGATCAGATTGAGCTCTTTCGCTTCACCTGCCTGGACATTGGCGAACAGATCCTCGAGCGATACCTTCTTCCGTGCCTGGGCCTGGGTCTTGGCCGATTCGATACGTCCCTGGACGATCGTTCGTGCTTCACGCTCCGAACCCACTACTTCAAATACGTCTCCAGCCGAGGGGACATCGCTTAAGCCCATGACTGCCACCGGGGTGGACGGACCGGCTTTTTTGACCGGTTTGCCTTTGTAATCGGAAAGGGCCCGCAGCTTGCCGTGAGAGCTTCCAGCGACAACCACGCTTCCCGATTCCAGCGTTCCATTCTGGACCAGCAGGGTGGCAAGCACACCTTTCGATTTGTCCAGCTCCGCTTCGATGACCGTCCCGATCACCTTGCCATTCGGGTTGGCTTTGATCTCCATGTTATCGGCCACCAGCAAAATACCTTCGAGCAGATCATCGATACCCTGTTTCTGCTTGGCAGAGACCGGGATGACCATGGTGCTGCCGCCCCAGTCGTCGGGGACAAGCTCCTGCTCGGCCAGCTGCTGTTTGACACGCTCAGGGTTGGCATTGGCCTTGTCGATCTTGTTCATGGCAACAATGATCGGGACCCGCGCCGCCTTGGCATGCGCGATCGCTTCACGGGTCTGCGGCATGACGCCGTCGTCCGCTGCAACGACCAGGATGACAATATCCGCGCCCTGGGCCCCGCGTGCCCGCATCTGGGTGAACGCGGCATGACCGGGTGTATCCAGGAAGGTGATCAAGCGTCCCTTCATTTCAACCTGGTAGGCGCCAATGTGCTGGGTAATGCCGCCTGCCTCCCCGGCTGCCACATCCGTCTGGCGGATGGCGTCGAGCAGGCTGGTCTTTCCATGGTCCACATGGCCGAGGATGGTCACCACCGGCGGGCGGTTTGTGAGCTTTGCTTCATCCTCCCCGGCGATCATCTGCCGCCAGAGCGGGACTTCGCCGCTCTCGGCCTGCACTTCCTCGATCACCTCCGGGACGGCTTCGAAGCCATATTCACCGACCACAATTGCAGCCGTGTCAAAGTCCACGGACTGATTGATGGTCGCCATCACACCATTCGACATCAGCTTTTTGATCAGGTCAATTGGGCTTTTTTGTATTTTCTGTGCCAGGTCACGGATCACGATGCTGGCAGGCAATTCAAGTTTGTTTCCGTTGGCGCTCATGGGCTACCTCCTCATTTCAATGCAATGAATAACGCGCATGGAAGCACATCATCCAAACCGGCAGGCCCAGGGAGCGAATCAAACGATCACATTCTGGTTACTCGCCGGTCCCTACAGCTTCTGCCTCAACAGGCAGGGAGTGCAGGAAGTCTTCAAGCCGCGTACGATCATCTACCGATAAATCAGTCTTCAAGGCGTGTGACAGTGCGCCCTTGAGGGCGCGCTCCCAGCATTCTCGACGGTCGTGCAGGTAGGCTCCCCTTCCGGCTGACTTGCCGGTCGGGTCCATCTGCACTCCTTCGGGTGTGCGCACGAGGCGGATCAATGTGCGTTTGGGCAGGATTTCACGACAGCCCACGCACGTCCGCTGGGGCACATGTTTTACACGCTGAACAGGTTTCTTTGACACCTTCATCATTTCGTCATTACACAATGCAATGACAGTTAACTATACTACCAATCTGTACCAAACTCATCGTCGCCGCGCTTGTGTTTCTTGCGGCCTACAACTTCGCCGCGTTCCTCGTCGAATTCAAGCTCGACGCTCTTCTTCTTGCCCTTCTTACCCTTCTTCTTATCGTCTGAACTCTCTTCCTCGCCAGCGGCTGTTTGGAAGATTTCAGGCTTCATCGAGAAGAGTTCATCCAGAGAGACGCCGTCCTTGGCGTGCTCGTCGTCTTCCTCCTCGGCACCTTTCTTCGGGTCTTTCTTCGCGGGAGCCGGCTTGTCAGAAATCGGCCCATCCTCCACCTTGACACCCTCGGGCGCAACCGCGACCGCTTCGGCAGCGACAACTGCCTCGCCCGGCTCGGCGACAGCTTCGGCAACCGCTTCCGCAACAGGTTCGGCAGCTGGCTCCGCAGGAGCCGGCT
>DASUOS010000009.1:0-7889 GCA_036276515.1 Anaerolineales bacterium
CTCATCCGAGATCTTCCTGGCGCGGTGCAGATCGTCGAGCGCCACGATGGCATCGAGGACATCCTCGGAGGAGTCGAATTCATGCTCATTCTCTTCGCCTTCTTCTTCAACACTTTTGCGGTCGCGCAGATACAGCCAGCCACCGGCCAGGATGAAGGCCAGGCCAAGGATGCCTGCGCCGATCAACAGGTTGCGGTTGCCGGTGGCCGCAGCCGGCTCCGTGGCAGTATCGGCTGTTTCGTCCGGGATGCCCGATACGGTAAAGCGGACAGTATCCCCGGCGGGGACATTGTTCGTGCTGTATACCTGGAAATTAAAGCTCTGGATCGTCTGCAAGCCTTCATCTGTCAGGGTCGTGCTCTCGGCGCTCACACCTTCCGGCAGGAAAACGGTCAGGTTGCCGACCGGCAGGATGAACGGCTGGGCGATCTCAAATTCCTCCTGCTGCGGGACGGTGGTGAATGCGATCAACCCATAGGAGCCGGCGCTCGGCGGGATCGCCAGGCCCTTGTCGGTGTTGACGAACGGCTCGCTATCCTGCAGGGCTTCGTAGCCCTGGCTGGTGGTTCCTTCCGGGTTCTTGATGAACGGGGTCTCTGTGCCGTCCTTCAGCTCGACAAGGATGGTCCTGTCGCTCGGGTTGCGGAACGAATAGACGCCGAACACCTGTACTTCCGTTCCACCGTATTCGAGGAACATACGGACCTCGTCCATGACGAGCAGGGTGGTGTCGTCGGTCATGCCGTATAGGACAAGCGGCGGGATCGTGATCGCAGACATGCCTTCTTCCACGATCGCAAAATCGGACTGGACCTGGATGCCCTCCACTTCGACCTCGGTCAGGAAGATGCGCCTGGCCGCCATCTCGACATTGTCGAAACGATAGGCGCCGTTCTCATCCAGTGTGGCTTCCTGGGAGAGCACTTCCTGGGGGCCCGCGCTTGGGTCGGCGTCATGGTCGAAGCCGCGCAGGGTGACCTTGAAACCGGATGGAAGATCTTCACCGGTCTGGTTGTCTACGGTTCCACTAATAGTGCCAAATCCCTCGCGGGCGACAACTGTCGGTGCGGTCTCAGCCGAAGCTTGCTCCGTGCCTGCGGGCGTCTCCTCCCCGGCGGGTGTCCCTGCTTCGGCCAGTGCGGGAGTCTGGGGCACGGAAGCTGATTCGGGCGTGGCCGTGGATCCGGCTGCTCCGGCCAGATCGGTTGAAAAGTCGAAGGAAAGAGTCCGCAGGTAGGAGGTTACAGCCCACAGGTCGTCCTCGCTCAGATCTTCACCAAAGGCTGGAACAGTTTCGTTTCCCTGGCGCACGATGCGGGCCAGGTCAATGCCCGTTAGGGCGGCCATACGGCTCTGGTCCTGGAAGAACTCGGTGGAGCAGTCTGCACAGTTTGTTTCGAAGATCTCACGTCCCTTTTCGATCTCTTCTTCGGTCATATGCAGGGTCATGGCATAGGCGACCACATCCCAGCGCTCCTGGTCGTTCAGGCTGGCGAACGGCGGCATGAAGCGGTCGATGCGGCCGCGGGTGACCGTGGTGAACCATGTGGCCGGCGTCTTCGGGCGGGCGATCTCCGGCAGGCCGAAGGCAGGTACGGTGACGTTTAGCTGGATGCCCTGCTCGCCGTCACCCAGCCCGGTTTCGCCGTGGCAGGCCGCGCACTTCTCGGCATAGATCAGCCGGCCGTTCTCCACGCTCGGCGCCTGGGAAGGTGAGAGCACCAGGGTCGGCAGTGGGGTTGGGGCCACATATCCCGGCGGGGGGGTGACGTCTTCTGCCAGGGTGAAATTACAGGCGGAAGCGACCAGTGTTAGTGCGACGAGCAGGAGAATGGTGCGTAATTTCATCAAGTACCTTTATCAAATCACGAGCCTGTATGCAAACGAGAGATTACTTCGCGCGGCTCGCAAGAGTAGCCTGTTAGGATAAGGATTTCCCACACGAGGGACAAAAACGATCCGTGACCATCACCGGCTTGCCGCACTTCGGGCAGAAGCCGGACGACTTCTCCTTGCGGCCCTTGCGGCGGGCGACGACCATGGATTCGATATCGTCGTCAGTGACTTCCTGGCGGGTTACCGCGCCGTCGGCCCGGCGGGCGGCAATCGCTTTCTCGAGACGAGCATCGGCATCCTGCGTGGAGGTGATCTGCGGGGCGATGGAATCGATCCGTCTCAAGATATCGGCGCCTTTTTGGATGAGGGTGGCGCGCTGGGTCGGGTAATCCTCATCGGGGATCTTGCCCAGCTTGAAATCGAAGTCAAGCTCCTGCAGCGAGTTGATGACCCGGTCGCGTTCCGCCAGGAGGGAGGAAAGGTCGTGCTCCTCCTCGGTTACACGGCGGGCGCGGCGTTCCATGAACGGCGCATACAGATAGATTCCTACAAGAACCAGGATGGCGAATGTGAAGAAGATTGCGGTGAGCTGCATGGCCTGCCTCTACTTGAGCAATGGATCGATCTGCGCCCGGATCTGATCGATGGATGTGAACGGCCCCACCTGGACGTACTGCAGCACGCCCTCCTGATCCACGAAATAGGTTTCGGGCACGCCCTTGATGCGGAAATATTGCGAGATGCGCGTAGCGAGATCTGGACCGTTGGGGAATGTGATGCCGAATTTTCTCAGGTACACGCGGGCGTCGGGCTCGGTATCCACATAGTCCACGCCGAGGAAGACCACCTGCCCGGTCGGCTCATACTCTTCCCAGGCCTGTTGCAGCTCGGCAGCTTCCTGTTCGCAGGGCTTGCACCACGAGGCCCAGAAGTTGATAACGACCACCTTGCCGCGCAGCTCTTCGAGCGTGATCTCACTCTTTCCATCGATCTCATAGCCGCTGAAGAGCGGCAATCGAAACTCTTCGATCTTATGCCCCGGCTGGACGGTTCCCTGCTGGGCCCGATTGAGGCCCATGGCGACGATGACCAGCAGGGCCACCAGGAAGGCCCAGACGATGATCTGCGCCCAGAGCGGAACACCGCGTCGTGGGACGACTGTTGTTGAATCTGTCATGATGTTTTCCATGTTGGGAAGGGCAGCGGCCCTTCCTTACTTCTGTTTCTTTAATTCTTCTTCCAATCGTGCCACATACGGGTCGACCGGCGCCACTTCCTCCGGCTCGGCCTCCACCGCGGCGGGCTTCATCCACATCTGGAAGCCGCGCGCCAGCAGCAGTACACCGAGCAGGATAGCAACGGCCGGCACCAGGTAGGAGGCCAGCCGGTTTGGCGGCTCGGCCAGGACGCGGGCGCCGTACTGCGTCACGAAATACTGCTTGATCTCTTCTTCGCTTTTGCCCTCCGCCAGCTGCAGACGGATCAGGTCGCGCCACTGGCGGCAGGCTTCGGTGGGACAGACATCCAGCGGCGTGCTCTCGCACACAGGGCAGTACAGCTGTTTGGCGATGCGGTTGACCTCATCGTCCGTTGGGCCGGGTCCCTGCGCAGAGACGGGGGCAGCGGATATCCCTGCAAGTACAAGGATGAGCAGTACAAGATAAATCAGCTTACGAGATTGCATCGTGTTTCCCTGTCTACCTACTACCTGTATACCTTAATCCGCCGCGCTGGGCTGCTGGGCACGTGCCCGCACTCGAACCGCGGCCGGCTCAGTCTCTTTCTCCGGCCAGGCGGCGATGACGATCCCAACCAGGAAGAGCAGGCTTCCGAACCACAGCCAGTTGACCAGTGGATTGACATAGATCTTGAATGTGGCTCCCGTGGCAGTGGCAGGCTCCCAGTTCACGAGCAGGATGTACAGGTCGTCCTTCAGCGTCGAACGATTACCCGGTATGGTCATCGTCTGTTGCGAGTCGAAGTAGAAGTCGATGCGCGGGGTGAGCTGGCCGAGATATGCCCCGTCCCTGTAGATATCCACCACCGAGCGGGTATAGTTGACGCCGGCCGGGCGGTCGTCCCAGGAGGCGATCTCACGATAGCGAACTTCATAGCCGTCGATCATCAGCGATTCGCCGGCAGCCAGAGTCCCCTGTGTCTCTTTCTGGAACATCTCGATGCCCAGGATGCCGATCGCCATCAGCATCATGCTGATGTGAATGATGTAGCCTCCATAGCGTCGGCGATTGCGGCCGGTCAGGTTCCAGAAGGCGGTAAAGATGTTCTCGCCCTGGCTGCGCTGCCGGGCTGCCGCGCCGCGCCAGTATTCATAGACTGTGACCAGGATGGTCAGGGCAATGATAAAAAACCCGATCAGGGCGGTAACCTTCTGGGTATAGGTGGCAAAGATCAGCACAGTAATGATGACCGCGCCGACGATTGGCTTCCACAAGGCGCGACCCAGCGTCTTGACCGTGGAGTGGCCCCAGGCCGAGAGCGGCGCCACGCCCATCAGGAACAGCAGCGAGGCGAACAGAGGAGAGGTGGCCCGCTCATAGAACGGCGGACCCACGGTCACCTTTTCGCCGGTGAAGAGCTCGGAGATCAGCGGATAGATCACACCCCAGAAACAGACCACCAGGATGCTCATGAACAACAGGTTGTTGAGCAGGAACAGCGCCTCGCGCGAGAGCAGCGATGTCATCTGTGTCTCAGACTTGAGATCCTTCCAGCGATAAATGATCAAGGCCACAGAAGTGATCAGGGTGGCTGCTATGAATACAAAGAACAGCGGACCGATCGCGCTCTGGGCGAACGAATGGACGGAGGAGAGCACGCCCGAGCGGGTCAGGAACGTGCCGAAAATGACCAGGTCATAGGTCAGGATGATGAGCAGCATGTTCCAGTGCTTGAGCATGCCGCGCTTTTCCTGGATCATGACCGAGTGCAAAAAGGCAGTGCCTGTCAGCCAGGGCATAAAGGCCGCGATCTCGACCGGGTCCCAGCCCCAGTAGCCGCCCCAGCCGAGCACATCGTAGGCCCAGCGTCCACCCAGAACCAGCCCGAAGGACAGGAACAGCCAGGCCCACAGCGACCAGCGGCGGGTGAGGCGGATCCAGCGGTCATCGGTGCGGCCGGTGATCAGGGCGGCGATGGCAAATGCATACGGTATGACATAGGCGACAAAGCCCAGATACAGCATCGGGGGATGAATGACCATGCCCGGGTGGCGCAGGAGCGGGTTCAGTCCCTGCCCATCGGCCGGGGTGAACAAGACGCTGTTCGCCGGCTGGAAGGTGTGCGGGCCGATCCCCTCAAAGGTCTGGTAGAGCTGGGCAAACGGGTTCTCGAAGAACAGGTTCATGCCCAGGAAGAACGCCATGGTGATGCCCGACACTACGATCACCCACGGCAGGAACTCGCGGTCCCGGTCCCACTTGCGGAACGTCACCAGCGAGGTGAATACCGACATCAGCCAGGACCAGAACAGCAGCGAGCCGGACTGCCCGCCCCACCAGGCTGTAATCTTCAGATAGGTGGGCATGCTGCGGCTGGTCACTTCGTAGACGAATTGCACTTCGTAGTGGTCGTTGACGAGCAGATAGATCAGGATGCCTGCGGTGAGGGTGAGCAGCGGCCAGGTCAAAAGCATGGCGCGCCGGGCGCTCTCCACGGAGGCCGGGTTTTTGGTGCGCTCACCATAGATGGCAGCAAACACACTGTAGAGGGTGGTCAGGAATGATACGGTTAAAACACCGAACCCTATGTTCGCGATCATGAAGAACTCCTTCGATTATTAAAAACCCTAAAGGCCGAAACCGTCCTTTAGGGTTCAGATCTTCCTAACCGGCCTGCTCGGGCACGGCCTCTTCGTACTTGGTGGGACACTTGAGCAGCAGCTCCTCGGCATAGAATACGCCGTCCTCACCGAGGTGACCGGTCATGATCGCCTGGGCCTCGTGGCGCAGCAGATCGGGCTTGGGACCTACATACACAACCTTCATGCGGGCGCGGGACGGATCGGTCACTGCGATGTGCAGGGCCTCGGCCAGCCCTCCCTCGGTCTCGATGTCGGCCGTATCGGCCGGGACGTGGGCAATGTCGAAGCTCAGGGTCAGCGTATCGGCGTCGTACTGGATCGATTCGCCGAGCACCGCCCCGGAGACGCGCAGGTTCTTGTCGACCATGTTCGAGCCTTTGGCATTGAGCTCATCCACGGTCATGAAGTATTCCTGGGTGGCGGCTGTGGAGCTCCAAATTAAAAAGACGACAGCCCCAAGAATGAGAATGCCGCCGAAAACGAACTTGTTGAATTGCATGTCTTCCTCCGATGTGGAATGGCATAAAAATGCATAATTTTGAATGCTCGTATATTGTACATATCGAGATTAATGCTCACTGAGAAGGTCCTCAGATGAATGTCATGTATATTGCCCTAATTTATCCTATTGCGTAGTGTACCCGTATTTCATCTTTTTGGATAAAAAAAGTCTGGCCGATTTCTGCCAGACTTTAAGGTTGGAAAGCGTTTCAATCCACAAGGGTCTAGTCCTCGTCCTCCTCCTGTTTACCGTAGAAAATCGCCACGATCCGTTCCATGACATCTGCTGTGAGCCTGGGTGCAACCTCGCTCGCCTTCATGTTTTCATGCACCTGTTCCACCCGGCTCGCCCCGGTGATGACCGTGCTGACGTACGGGTTCTTCAGGCACCAGGCGATCGCCAGCTGCGAGAGACTGCAGCCGAGATCCCGGGCGATCGGCTCCAACGCCTGGACCCTGGCCAGCTTTTCCTTGTTCGTCAGCTCATCGCGCAGCCAGTCGTATCCCTCGAGCGCGCCGCGGCTGCCCTCGGGAATTCCCTGGTTGTATTTGCCGGTCAACAGGCCTGAGGCCAGTGGGCTCCAGATCGTCGTGCCGTAGCCGTATTCCTTGTACACGCGCTCATATTCACGCGTGAAGCGGCGCCGTTCGAACAGGTTGTAGACCGGTTGTTCGGTCACCGGTTTGTGCAGGTGATGGCGCTCGGCGATCTCGATCGCTGCCACGATCTCGGCGGCGGACCATTCCGATGTGCCCCAGTACAGAGCCTTGCCCCATTCGATGATATTGTGCATCGCCCAGACCGTCTCCTCGATGGGCGTGGTCTTATCGGGGCGGTGACAGTAGATCAAATCCAGGTACTCGAGCTGGTAGCGTTGAAGCGACCCGTTGATGGCTTCGATCAAATACTTGCGATTGAGGGTGTGGTGCTCGTTGACGCCATCGTTCAGCCCCCAGAAAAACTTGGACGAGACGAGATAACTGCTCCGGCGCCATCCCAGTTTCTTGAGCGCCTCCCCCATGACCGATTCCGACTTACCGCCCGCGTAGGATTCGGCATTATCGAAGAAATTGACTCCATGATCGTAAGCAGCGGCCATCATTTCTACAGCGGCATCCACATCCGCCTGGGTGTGGAACGTGACCCACGACCCGAATGAAAGCTCACTGACCTGAATCCCCGCCTTGCCCAGATGACGATATTCCATGTTTCCTCCAGAATTTTTTGTACCATTATAATCTTCCCATGCGCCGCACCCTGTTCCTTCTCCTGCTTATGACTGCCTGTGCGCCTCAGCAGACTCAAGTCGTCCCTTCGAATGAGCAGCTCGTTCCATTCCTGACCTCCACCGCCAGCCCCACAATGCAGTCGGTTCAGACCCCCGAAGGCCTGGTCGCTGCAGAAACGCAGCTGCCCAGCCCGACTCCGTTCACCTACAGCGTGAAGTCCGGCGACTCGATCAGCAGCATTGCCCTGCAGTTCGGTGTCTCCATGGATGACCTGCAGGCCGCCAACCCTGAGATCTCGCCCAATGCCATGTCCATTGGGCAGGTCATCAAGATCCCCAGCAACCCCGAGAATCCATCCGGGGAGCCTACACCGACCCCCGTGCCATTCACCGTGGAACAGATCGAATGCTACCCAACCGCAGACCGGGGCATGTGGTGTTTTGTGCTGGTCCATAATGATTTTTCGGACTTCATGGAAAATATCAGCGCCCAGGTGACGCTG
>DASUOS010000010.1:0-9719 GCA_036276515.1 Anaerolineales bacterium
CTCACATCCATGCGCGCCATCCTCGAAGCGCTGGCCGATGGTGTGGTGGATGAGCCGGAGATGGTCAGGCGCTACCTTAACACCGCCCAAAAGGATGTGATGTCCCTCTCGGCGCTGATCGATGACCTGTTCCAGATGTCACAGCTCGATGCCGGCGGCTTTCCGCTTAACCTGGCCAGGTCTTCGCTGGGCGATCTGGTCTCCGATACGATTGAGAGTTTTTCCGAGCTGGCTTATCGTGAAAGCGTCAAACTGCAGGGTTCCGTCGATGCCGGTGTTGACCCGGTCGATATGGACACGCAGGCGATCGGGCGTGTGCTCAACAATCTGATCAGCAACGCCCTGCGCCATACGACGGCCGGGGGGGAGATCATGGTCCATGCGCGGCGGACAGGCCAGGGCGTGGAAGTGAGCGTACGCGACAGCGGCGAAGGCATCCAGGCCGAGGATCTCCCGCATATCTTCGAGCGATTCTATCGGGGCGAAAAGTCCCGCAACCGCGGCACTGGCGGCGCCGGGCTGGGACTGGCCATTGCCCGCGGTATCGTGCGGGCGCACGGCGGCGATATCCGTGTGGAGAGCGATATCGGTAAAGGGACAGTGTTCATCTTTACCATTCCCAACTAAGACGCTAAGGGTTTCAAAAACCCTTAGCGTCTTTTTATTCTTTCGTAATCCTTTCGTAAGGAAGTTTTCTTAGAATCAGGCTGTCAAGGAGAACGCATGAAACGCCTGATCGTGGGATTATTTGTACTTGTTCTGATCGGATGTTCAACGATGAAGAATACAGCTCAACAAATCGAGTCCTCTGTGTCAAAGGCCTCCACCCTGCCAGACCTGGGCCCAGCCCCGGAACTGGCGAATGAGATCTGGCTGAATACTGAAGGTCCCTTGCGCCTGGCAGACCTGCGCGGCAAAGTGGTCCTGCTCGAGATGTGGACGTTCGGCTGCTACAACTGCCAGAACGTCATGCCTTCGCTCAAGGAATGGCACAGTAAATATAAGGATCAAGGACTGGTGATCATCGGCAATCACTACCCTGAGTTTTCGTATGAAGCGGATCTGGAGAACTTGAAGCAGTCCATCCAGCGCTACGAGATCGAATACGCCGTTGCCCAGGACAACGATGGAGCGACCTGGCGGGCGTATCAGAACCGTTACTGGCCGGCGCTGTTCCTGATCGACAAGGAGGGTCACATCCGCTATGTGCATATCGGCGAAGGACGATACAAGGAAACGGAAGAAAATATCAAGGCGCTGCTGGAAGAAAATTATTAGGTGTTGTTGCCCCGGCAGGCTCTGCCGGGGTGGCGAGGGCGATGGCCCGAGACAATCTTATGCTTTGGGGAGTTTTTCTCTAAGCAAGGCTGCTCTTGAGCGAAGAGATTGCTTCGCTCCGCTCGCAATGACATCGAGAAGAGGAAATTATGGATAACAAGTATAAATCTGTGCCGGTGAAGTCGTATGAGATCACGTCCTATTCGCAATATCTGACGCGCCGCGATTTTTTGAAGGCGGCGGGCATCGTGACCGGGTCGGCGCTTCTGGCGGCCTGCGGGCCGGAGGCAACGGGAACCGTTGTCCCTGCGGGAGAAGGGATGGACTTCCCCGCCAAGACCGACGAGCTGGGGGACCCCGCTAACTCCTACGAGGACATCACCAACTACAACAACTTCTACGAGTTCACCACCGACAAGGAAGGGGTAGCCCGGCTTGCCACGGCATTTAGCCCGCAGCCCTGGACGGTGGAAGTATCTGGCCTGGTCAACAACCCGAAGACCTATGGCATTGAGGATCTCTTGAGCAGGTTCACGCAGGAGGAGCGCATCTATCGTTTGCGCTGTGTGGAAGCCTGGAGCATGGTCATCCCGTGGACCGGGTTTACCCTCTCCAGCCTGCTGAAGGAAGTGGAGCCGTCCTCGGACGCAAAGTACGTCCGCTTCGAGACGGTCTACCGCCCCGAGGAGATGCCCGGACAGAAAAGCCCGTTCTATCCCTGGCCCTACCAGGAAGGTTTGCGACTCGATGAAGCTATGAACGATCTGACGATCCTGGCCACTGGCCTGTATGGCATGCCCATGCCCAACCCGAACGGCGCGCCGGTCCGGCTGGTGGTGCCGTGGAAATATGGGTTCAAATCGATCAAGTCCATCGTTAAAATAGAGCTGGTGGCCGAACAGCCCGGCACACTGTGGAGCATGGTCGGGCCGAACGAATACGGCTTTTACTCCAACGTCAACCCGGAGCGGCCGCACCCGCGCTGGTCGCAGGCCTCCGAGCGGCGCATCGGCGAGCTGCAGCGCCGTCCCACGCTGATGTTCAACGGGTATGCGGAACAGGTCGCCCATCTGTACGAGGGCATGGACTTGAATGAGAATTATTAAGTTAATAGCTGACAGTCACTTCTACAGTGACTGCCACCTTAAATGATTTATGAAAAAACTTTTCAATCGCTACACCCCGCTTCAAATCGCCGTGCATATCTATGCATGGTCGGCGCTCGTGCATATCCTGTTCGATTTGCTGACGGGCAATGTGTCGGCCAACCCCATCCAGGAGCTCGAGCAGCGAACGGGACGGCATGCCATCACCCTGCTGGTTCTCTCGCTGGCCTGCACGCCGCTCAATACGTTGTTCAAATGGCCCGAGCTGATCAAGCGCCGCCGGACGCTGGGGCTATATGCGTTCCTGTATGCAACGATCCATGTATTGATCTTTGTCAACCTGGATTATGGCCTGGCCTGGAGCCTGATCATCCAGACCGTGTTCGAAAAGCCATATATTATCGTGGGTGTGATCGCATTCCTGCTGCTGGTTCCGCTGGCCATTACCTCGTTCAATATTTGGAAAGTTCGCCTGAAGAAGAACTGGAAGCGCCTGCACCAGCTGGTCTATTTGATCGCCCCTCTCGTCGTGCTGCACTATGCCTGGAGCAAGAAGGGAGATTTCTTTGCCCTGCAGGGCGAGATTATCCGCCCGTTGATCTATGGCCTGGTTGTCGTGATTTTGCTGGCGTTCCGCATCCCGCAGGTGCGGCGTGCAACGGCCTCCTTACGCGACCGGATCCTGTACCAGCGAAACCGGCGCAGGATCCAGCCTGAGGCATAAAAACCGTAGGGCCGGGCAGCTGCTGCCCGGCCCTACGGTTTAAAATATCCCTTTGATGAACAACAGCAGGCCAACGACCGCCAGCGGGACGCCTACGATCGCGCCGACGATGGTCAGGCTGACCAGCACGCCGACGATCATCAGGACGATGCCCAGGATCATCGCCACGAGACGGCCTGTCATCTCGACGATAACCGCCAGTAGTTTCCAGATCGCCGCAAAAGGCCACAGGTACCAGGGGATGCGATTCTTTGTTTCGGTCGTCATTTCTTCCTCCAGAAATTGTATTTGATCGTTTGCAGGGATATACGATTCCTCTTTACAAAAGTAGCAGGCGGGCGGCTTAACCCGCCATGTTATAATGCCCGGCATGCCAACAAGAACGAAAAAAGTCATCGAACCTGTCATTGAGCCCGAGCTTGAGCCCGAACAAGAGGAACAGCCGGAAGAGGCGCAGCCTCCAGAAGATACCGTTACCTTCAAACGCAGTCATTTCTATGCAGTACTGACCGTACTGGCGTTCTCCGTGGGGCTCCTGCTGGGATATGTGGTGTGGGGATTCGATCCGGATGGGGGAAGGGTCCTGACTGCCCAAAACGCCGCCCAGCCTTCCGGCCCGATCGCCGAGGCGCCGGTCACCGAAGAGCGGCAGTTCGTCCGTTACGATATCCCGTCGGAGGGATTCCCCTCCATCGGTCCCGCCAATGCGCCGATCACGATCGTCGAATTCAGCGATTACCAGTGCCCGTACTGCCGCCGCTGGCATGAACAGGTCTATGAGCCGCTTCTGGCCGCCTACCCGGGCAAGATCAAGATGGTCTACCGTCACCTGCCGCTGACCTCCATCCACCCGGATGCCTTCGCGGCAGCCGAAGCTGCCATGTGCGCCGGCGACCAGGACGCCTACTGGCCCTATCACGAGAAGCTGTTCAGCAGCGAAGCCTTCGGCATGCAGACCTATGTCCAATATGCACAGGACCTTAGCCTGGATGTGGATGCCTTCCAGGCCTGCATGGCGGAAAATAAGTTCAAGGAAGCCATTGAAGCCGACAGTGATTTCGCCGTCGATCTGGGGATCCGGTCGACGCCGACGTTCTTCATCAACGGGCTTGCCATCGTGGGGGCGCAGCCGCTCGAGGTGTTCAAACAGGTGATCGACAAGGAACTCGCCGGGGAGATCCCGCAAAACTAACACAACATGAGCGGCCAGCAGATGGTCGCTCTCATTTTCTGGAGGAGAGATGAAAAAATTCGTCGCGGTGGCTGGCAACATCGGTGTCGGAAAGTCTACGCTTGTCGAGCTATTGTGCGTGCGCCTGGGCTGGGAGCCGTTCTATGAGCCGGTGACCGAGAACCCGTACCTGGCCGACTTCTATAAGGACATGAATGCCTGGTCGTTCCACTCGCAGGTCTTCTTCCTGGCCCACCGGCTGCAGTCGCACTACAAGCTGTCCCAGCACCCGGCCTCGGTGATCCAGGACCGCAGCGTGTACGAAGATGCTGAGATTTTTGCCCAGAATCTGTACCTGCAGGGACACATCCAGAGGCGCGACTTCGAAACCTACCGCGACCTGTACGAGACCACCCTGCGCTTCCTCCCGCCCCCGGACCTGGTGATCTATCTGCGGGCGTCGGTCAACACCCTGATGAAACGCATCTCAAGCCGCGGCCGCGACTACGAGCAGACCATCTCCGCCGACTACCTGCAGGGACTCAACAACCTCTACGAGACCTGGATCGACAACTTCACGCTCTGTCCCATCCTGGCCGTTCCCGCCGACGACCTGGACTTCGTCTCGCACCCCGGCCATCTGCGCCTGATCATTCAAAAAGTGGAAGACAAGCTGACCGGCAAGGAAGAGGTTGTTTTCGAAGCCGATGAAATGGCCCGCGCTGCCGAGGATTAAGAAAAGCAGGCCTGGCTTTGAGCCGGACAGGAATCATCTGGCATCTCATTTGAGATGCCAGATTTATTTACATCCCTTTACGGCTTCTGATATACCCTCACATAATCCACAACCAAATATTGGGGGAATACGGTCGTATCGTCCGGGTAGCCCGGCCAGCGGCCGCCCACTGCCAGATTCAGAATGATGAAGAAGGGATGGTCGAAGATCCACGGGTCCGGAACATCTTCGGGCGTCAGCTTGAAATACTGCCGGTCGTCGAAATACCAGCGGATCTCGTTTTCCTCCCACTCGATCGCATAGACATGAAAATCGTTCCTGAGCGTCTCTGGCGCAACCGTAATGTTTGCCCCGACACCGTCCCCGCCTGAGTAGCCTGGTGCATGGACCGTGGCGTAGATGTGATCCGGCTCCCGGCCGATGAACTCCATGATGTCGATCTCTCCTGCGGCCGGCCAGCCTTTTTTATTGAGATCTTCCCCGAGCATCCAGAAAGCGGGCCAGATACCCTGGCCATATGGCAGCTTGATGCGTGCCTCGATCCGGCCGTACTGCCAGGCATGCAGCCCCTGGGTCTTGATGCGGGCCGAAGAGTAACTGCGCCCGCGAACGAACTCAGGTTCCTGGCGCGCTTCGATCACCAGCATTCCATTCTCCAGGCGGACGTTCTCGGGCCGGTCTGTATAGGCCTGCCATTCCTGGTTGCCCCAGCCATTGCCGCCAATGTCGAAGGTCCAGTTGTCCCGGTTCAGCTCGGTCCCCTCGAATTCATCGTGCCAGACGATCTCCCAGCCTGTACGCTCCCATGCCGGTGTAGGCGATGGCTCAGGTGTGGAGCTCGGCGTAGGAGCAGGTGTAGATGTGGGCTCGGGCGTAGTCATGGCGCAACCTCCAAGAACGAACATAAAAAGCAGGGTGAGCACTTGTTTTTGCATGGGCACCTTTCTGAAAATCCTTTTATCTCGCGACCCTTAAGTAGACAGCCAGGAGAACCGAGAAATCCGCCGCCATATGCCCGAGTACGGGTGCAAGCAGTCCCCCATCCTTGCGGGCGACCTGCCGCCAGAACCAGCCGGCCAGCACCAGCATGGCCAGGGCATAGACGACCGCATCGGCCTTCATCCTGTCCAGCAGGATCAAGCCGTGAAAGCCGGCGTAGGCAATATCGGAGGCATGCAGGTCCTCGGTCGGGCTTCCCAGGTAGCCGCGCCAGAAATACTCCTCGATCAGCGGGTTGACCAGGGTAAAGTAGGCAATGAAGGGCAGCCAGGTGGATGAGTTTAGTCCCAGCGCTTCCACCTGCGCGGCAAAGTCATTAATAATCCCAAATTCGTCCCAAAGAAAGTAGAAGGCGACGCCGCTGCTCCCGCACAGGAGAATGTTGATCAGGATCCACTTGTACCCGCGGCTGGTGAACAGAATCTTGATCGGAAGCTCTGGCTTTACAACCAGCAGCGAGATCACGATGGCCAGGTGAAATACCAGCAGCGCAACCCAGGCCTGACGGACGATGAACATGCCCAGTCCTACGGCCAGATACGCCAAAACAGGAATGATCCACTTCATGAGACCCGGGTAATGATCGTATCGGTTGCCCCTGCTTCCTTTAGGGCCCGGGCGACATGTTCCGCCATCTCGGGCATGACCAGGGCGATCATGTTGCCGCCGCGCCCGCCGCCGCTCATCTTGGCACCCGGCGCGCCCGCATCACAGGCGGCCGAAACCAATCGGTCCAGCTCAGGGGAGGAGACGGTCAACTCCTGCAGCGATGCATGGTTCTCGTTCATCAATCCACCCAATTTGTTTATGTCACCCCGTTCGATGACCTGGCGGGCCTGGTTTGCGATGCTTCCAACCCGGTCGAAAACACGGTCCCAGTTTTGCGGATCCGCTTCCCAGAGCCTGCGCACATCGCCTACGGATTCCTTCGTCGGCGCGGAGATGCCTGTGTTGCCGATCACGATCGTAAAGGGACTGCCAACCTTGAAGATCTCGATCGATCGTCCCTTTACAAAGTAAACCGGTTTTGCATAGCTGATCACGGTGTTGTCGATGCCCGACGGCGTGCCGTGATGGAGCTTTTCGATCTCAAAGGCAAAGGAATTTACCTGCTCATCTGACATGGGAAGATTCAAGTACGATGCAAGTGCGCGTGTCAAGGCAACGGTTACGGCAGCGCCTGAGCCAAGACCGGAAGCCACAGGAATTGTGGAGGAAATATCGATCTGAAGATTCGGAAACGGAGCCACCCGCCAGAGGAAAAAAAAGTTATGGATCACGGAGGCAACCGGATGATCGGAGGGAAGTGTGTTCAGCTCGGCGTGCAGGCTCACGGCCGGGGCTTCGATCCAGATCCCGGGGTGAGGCGACTCCCGGACATCCACATCCACATGGATCTGGGTGACAGGAACGGCCAGCGCGGGACGCCCATACACGACCGCGTGCTCACCGAATAATATGATCTTGCCCGGAGCGGAGGATCTTGTCATAACAAGGGAAGCCCGGAGGGAGTTTTCCTTCTCTCGGCTTTTCAGGAAAGATAAAAAATCGCGATCACTGCCAGCCCCCACAATACCACCGTGACCTGCAGCGGGCGGTCCTTGAGGGCCACTTCATCGGGTGATCCCGCGGCGTGGCCCGTCTGGATCAGCTGCAGATAGCGGAAGATGCCATACACCACGAACGGGATGGTGAGCATCATGGCATGATTCTCCGGCAGGTTAGGCGCGGAGAACGTGTATAGTGAGTAGGCAACGACTGTCATGCCTGAGACGATGGTGATGTACTGGTCCAGCAGGGGCAGGGTATAGCCATCGAACACCTTGCGGTGCGAGCTGGCTCCCTGAGCGAGCAGGTTGAGCTCGGCGCGGCGCTTTCCCAGGCCGATGTAGAGTGAGAACAGGATCGTGATCATGTACAGCCACGGGGAAAAGCGCTCAACCGTGATCAGCGCCACACCCGCCGCCACCCGCAGCACGAAGCCCGACGAGATGATCATCACGTCCAGGATGGGCACGTGCTTCAGCCAGCGTGAATAGAGCAGGTTGATCATCAGGTAAGCAGTGAGGATCAAGGCGAACACCGGTGACAGCAAATACCCGAGCGGCAGGGCAATAGCGGTCAGGAGTAGTGCGACAGCTGCGGCCACACTCACCGGTAGTTTTCCCGAGGCGATCGGCCGGAATTTCTTTTCCGGGTGGTTGCGATCCGCCTCCACATCGGCGATGTCGTTGAACAGGTACACTGCGCTCGAGATCAGGCAGAATAAAAAGAAACCCTCCAGGGTTCGGAGGAACGGTCCGGGTAGGAACAACTGCTTGTCAAAGATCAGGCCGAAAAAGATGAAGCCATTCTTTGTCCATTGGCGCAGACGCATGGTTTTGATGAGGCCTTTGAGCATGGGAGTATTTTACTGTAAAATACTTTTATGCCTAAAGTGCGTTTGGATGTACTGCTGGTGGAACGTGGACTGGCCGAATCGCGCGCCAAGGCCCAGGCCATGATCATGGCGGGACAGGTGCGCGTGGCAGGTCAGACCGCCATCAAGCCAGCCACCGCCATCCCGGCCGACTCCGAGCTGAGCGTGGATTCCGGCCCGCGCTTCGTCTCGCGCGGCGGCGAAAAACTGGATGCCGCCCTCGAAGCGTTCCAGATCGACGTCAGCGGTCTGACCTGCGCGGATGTGGGTTCGTCCACCGGAGGGTTTACAGATTGCCTGCTGCAGCGCGGCGCGGTAAAAGTATATGCAATCGATGTAGGCAAAGGCATCCTGCACTGGAAGCTGCGCAACGACCCACGCGTAGTGGTCATGGAAGAAACCAACGCCCGTTTCGTCGAGTCCCTGCCGGAGCCGGTGGATTTCGTGACCGTCGATGCATCGTTTATTTCGTTGAAGATTTTATTGCCTGTTGTGAAAAAGTGGTCTCCCCTCTTCGATTCTCCCCCCAATTTCGAAGAAACTGGGAGGAGCCAGAGGGGGGTCGTTGCATTAATCAAGCCCCAGTTCGAAGCCGGCAAAAAGGATGTCTCGCGCGGCGATGGCGTGATCCGCGACCCGCAGATCCACCGCCAGGTGCTGATCGATGTTTTATCGTATGCGCAGCAGGAGGGGTTTACCGTGCAGGAGCTCATCAAGAGTCCCCTGCTGGGGCCGAAGGGCAATGCCGAGTTCCTGGTGTGGCTAACTTTGTCGCCTGATGTTCGAAGCGAAGAGCTGGTGCCGCTTATAGAGAACGCATTGGAGTTCCGGCAACAAGATTGAAGCATTAGTGCACAAAACCCCTCTGGTACAATTTGCAGATGACCCCCACCACCGATACCGATTACAACATCCACCATCCACAACCGCTGCTGATCGTGATCTCCGGACCCTCAGGCGCGGGCAAGGATACCGTGATGCAGCGCATGAAGGAGCGCGGCCTGCCGTTCCATTTTGTCGTCACCGCCACCACGCGGCCGAGGCGGAACAATGAGATCCACGGCAAGGATTATTTCTTTGTCTCGAAAGAGGAGTTCGCCCGCATGATCGACGAGGACGAGCTGATCGAGCATGCGATGGTCTACGGGGATTACAAGGGAATTCCGAAACAGCAGGTGCGCGAGGCGCTCGCCACCGGCAAGGATGTGGTCATGCGCATCGACGTGCAAGGCGCGGAAACGGTCCGTAAACTGGCGCCCCAGGCGCTGATGATCTTCATCACAACA
>DASUOS010000011.1:0-4155 GCA_036276515.1 Anaerolineales bacterium
GATCGCGGATATCGAGGTGTAAGATGGGACTTATCATTTTTGGCGCCATCGTATTGATAGGGGCAATTGCAATCATCATTTTCAGCCTGAGGCGGAACACGATGGGCGAGGAGGACGATCCGCTGCAGGCGCGCCTGGCGGAGTTCATCCAGCGCGGGGATGTCAAGTCGCTGGAGGAGATCGAGCTTTCCCAGCCGTTCGGTGAGCGCGTGATCATCCCGGTGATCCGCAGGATTGGCGAGTTCTCGGCCCGCTTCACCCCTCAGAAAGCCATCCAGGATACGGCCCGCAGGCTGGAACTGGCCGGCAACCCGTGGCCGATCGACGCCGCCACATTCCTGGCGATCCGCTTCATCCTGGCCGTTGTGCTTGGCGGCTTTCTGACGGCGGTCATCCTTATCTCGCCACCTTCCAATGCGAACGATAACTTTATGTATATCGGTGGTGCAACATTTGCCGGCTTCTTCCTGCCTCATTTGATGCTGACCAGCCGGATCACCCGTCGGCAGAACGAGATCCGCAAGGCGATGCCCGACGCGCTCGATCTGCTTACGATCTGCGTGGAAGCCGGCCTGGGCTTTGACGCCGCTATGGCAAAGGTCAGTGAAAAATGGGAAAATGAGCTTTCCCTGGCATTTGCCCGCGCCATCCGTGAAGTGCAATTGGGCAAGGTGCGGCGCGAGGCGCTGAAGGATATGTCTGACCGCCTTGGCCTCCCCGAGATGACGAGCTTTGTCGCTGCAATCATCCAGAGTGAGCAGCTTGGTGTGAGCATGGCGAAGGTGCTGCGCATCCAGTCTGATCAGATGCGTGTCCGTCGCCGGCAGTATGCCGAGGAGATGGCGCACAAGGCACCGATCAAGATGATCATTCCGATGGCGCTGTTGATCTTCCCATCGATCATGATCATTATTTTGACACCGGCCGCCATTCAGATCATGGAGAATTTGGGTTAATCAATTAAGTCGCAGCTTCTGTGGCCAAGATACCCTGGTCGTATCGGATAAACCATTTGGCGTGGAAAGGGCTGGATCTGCTCTTCCCGCCTGTTTGCGGGGGGTGTGGCACACTGGGGCAGCGCTGGTGTACGGACTGTCAACGACGCGTCCCACGCATCACCGAGCCATATTGTGAGAAGTGCGGTATTCCCACGCCCGGGAGCAAACGTTGCGACAGTTGTAAGAAGAATCCGCCTGTCTATCGCATGATGCGATCGTGGGCGGTTTTTGATTCACCCATTCAGAATGGGCTGCATACGATGAAATACCGCCAGAATAGGGGCCTGGGAGAGGCGCTCGCCGCGCAGATGGTGGAGTTTGTCCATTCGCTGCAATGGGAGGTCGATATGCTGCTGCCCATTCCACTGGGGAAGAAGCGCCTCCAGGAGCGAGGTTATAATCAGGTAGCGCTGGTCGCCGAGCCGCTTGCCTACCATGTGGGCCTGTCCTACCTGCCCCAGGCGTTATGGAAGAGGAAGGATACCCGGTCGCAGGTGGGTTTGAAGCACTCCCAACGCCGGGAGAACGTCCAGAATGCGTATCAGGCTGACCCGCAGGCGGTGAAGCAGAAGTCGATCCTGATCATGGACGATGTTGCCACAACCGGAGCCACCATCTCATCCAGTACGGAGGCATTACTGGCAGCAGGAGCTCGTGAGGTATATGCAATCACCATCGCCCGGGCGCTTTCCCATCACGACTTAAACCGTGTATAACAATCGTCCCGAAGGACGGTTGATAAACATTCAGGAGGCTCTATGACACAGAAGATCGAGATCGTCACTCGCAACATGAGGCTGACTGATAACCTCAAGGAGTATATCGAAAAGAAGGCCGCCAAACTGGAAAGGCACCTCCAGGATATCGATGAAATCCGGGTGGAGGTGTCGCATGTGAAATCGGCGCGCAACGCTACAGACCGCCAGGTGTCCCAACTGACCGTGCATGGAAAGGGTTTTATCCTGCGGACGGAGGAACGTGCGGATGATATCCATGCCGCGTTCGACATGGCCCTCGACAAGATGCAGCGCCAGGTGGAGCGCTTTAAAGGCAAGCGCCATCGCGGCCGGGGTGATGGGCGCTCCGCCGCCGAAGTGGTGGAAGAGGAGCAGATGCCTGTCGACGAAGAGACCGGCGAGCTGCTGCCACTGGTCGTCCGCCGCAAGAAGTTCATCGTGATGCCGATGGATGAGGAGGAGGCGGTGGAACAGATGCGGCTGCTCGGGCACGATAACTTCTTTATCTTCTTCAATGCCGAGCAGAACTCGATCCAGGTGCTGTACCGCCGGCGCAATGGCACCTATGGACTGATCGAACCGGTGGTTGGCTAGTCCAATCGGAAAACGACAACCAGCCCGACAGCCGTCGGGCTGGTTTTATCAAGGAGTACAAATGGATTTTGACGACGATATCGATGAGAAGGAATATCTGGCAGAGAGCATCGACCTGGATACGGTACGGCAATTGACGTATGACCTGTTGAAGGCGGTCGGCGAAGACCCGGACCGGGAAGGGCTGAAGAACACGCCCGACCGGGTGGCGCGTATGTACACGGAGCTGCTCAGCGGCTACAGCATGGACCCGGAACGGATCATCAACGGGGCGCTGTTCAATATAACTTACGATGAAATGGTGCTGGTACGCGATATTGAATTTTACAGTCTGTGTGAGCACCATATGCTGCCTTTCATCGGCCGCGCCCATGTGGCCTATCTCCCGGCTGGCAAGGTGATCGGCCTGTCGAAGATCCCGCGCATCGTGGATATGTATGCCCGGCGCCTGCAGGTCCAGGAACGCATGACGCGCCAGATTGCCGATATATTACAGGCAACCCTCGAGCCGCAGGGAGTGGCAGTCGTGGTGGAAGGGATGCATCTGTGCTCGATGATGCGCGGGGTCAGGAAACACGACGCGCGCATGACGACCTCGGCCATGCATGGGGCATTCCGGGCAAATCTGGCCACACGGCAGGAGTTTTTGGATAATATCAGCAGGGGGGCTAAGCCGCTTCAGATTTGATGATTTTTTTGTTTCTGTGAGTATTGGATTCGACCGCATCGCCTCAGACCCTGGTGTGGTTCCCGCCAAACTGGCTTAATATTCCCTGGCGCGTCTCCATCCAAATCCCCCGGCGGAGGCGGGCTGCCGTTTCGTGGAGCGGTTCCTGGGTGAGCGGATTTGTGAACGTGGGGAAGATCTCGGCAAGAGGGATGACGACGAACGCCTGCTCCCAGTATTTGTCATCGCAGGACATACTGTCGAAGATGACGATGTCGATGTCCATGGTGCGGGGGGCAAATCTATTCCCCGTCCGTTTTCGGCCGAGCGCCTGTTCGATGGGGGAGATGACTTTTTCTTTCAGCCCTGCTGGTGAAAAGGACGTCACAAAAGCAAGGCAGGCGTTCAAATAGTTGGGGCCCTCCGCCCCGACCGATTTCGATTCCCAGGCATTGGAGACGGTCTCAATCTGCCCATGCTGCTGTAATAAGCGGACGGCCCGGACAAGATTCTCCTCAGGCTGGATATTGGATCCCAGACTCAGGTAAGCCAGGTGAGATTTATCCATCCCGGCTTCGTTCGATCTCCACGCCGACCGATTCGGCAAACCGGACCGCCCCCGGCTTCTCCACGCGAACCATGACTTTCTGGACGCCTTGTTCCTCGAGGCACAGGCGGGCCAGGTCATTTGCCAGGGCTTCCACAGTGAGACGGTTGACCGTTTCGGCATGGGCGAGCAGCTTCTTGCTCATCGTGCTGTAATTGACACAATCTTCGAGATTGTCTGTTTCGGCGGCGCGGCGTGTATCGGTAAAGAGAGTGATGTTGATCAAAATGTTCTGGGCGCGTTTGCGCTCCCAGTCATTGACGCCGATGATGCCGCGGGCGAGCAGGTTTTTGATGATCACTTTGTCCATAAGAAGGTCCTTTGTTGTTTGCGCGTAGCCAAATTGGGGTCATAGGTCTGGAAGTGAAATGAGGAAGTGGGATGAGGTGGAGTGTAGGGGCGGTTGAAGCGATGACCTGGCGAGCAATTCGGGCAAGTAAAAAAATGCAGGCATGCGACTTAGATCAGGTGCCTGCCGCCGTCCACGTGCAGGATTTCGCCGGTGATATACGCTGGGCAGGTGAGAAGAAACAACAGCGTCTGTTCCACTTC
>DASUOS010000012.1:0-27403 GCA_036276515.1 Anaerolineales bacterium
TGGTTGAAGCCAAAAACGGTCTTCCCCATTTCATAATAGAGTAACGCATTCCCACCCATGCCCTGGAACTCTGGCAAAACGCCCATACCGTTCCCTGAAACGGTCCTGGTGCGCTTCATTTCAAGCAGGATGTCGACAATCCCGAATGGCAAAAGGCGTCCCCTGGCGCGTTGAAGGGCTGCCGAAACATCCGGGAAGGCAAAGAGGAAGCCGACAATTTCATCCTTATACATGATCAGTTTGATCAGACGCCGGTCGGCGATCATAAAGACATTATCCACGGCATACTTCACATCCCCCTCGGTGAACGGGTAATACTCCCAGTTGTGAATAAATGCTTTGTTGTAGGTATAGCCGATCCTCGGAGCCCACTGGACTAATTCTCGCTTGCTCTTGAATTGTTTGACCCACAGGTCACCACGCTCCAAAACCCGTTTGGCTATACGCTCCACTCTTTCTGGAACCTTGAAGGAATCAGCGGGCAGATAACACGATACGAAATCGACCTCTTTTTCAAATCCAAGGGCTTCCATGAGTTTGGGATAGTAATCGTAGTTGTAGTTCATCATCATCATCATCTGGCGGTGCTCGAATCCCTCCACCAGGATGCCATAGCCGTCGAATGGGGACAAGCCTTTCGGACCGATCACCGTATCCAGCCCGCGTTCCCTGGCCCAGCCAAATACAGCCTCGAACAGACAGCTGGCAACCTCCGGGTCATTGACGGTCTCGAACCCATAGAAATGTGCCTTTTTGGTCTTGTGGTACTCGTTGAACAGTTTGTTATTGGCGGCGCAAATACGGCCAACCACTTCCCCGTCCCGAATGGCCAGGAAGAAATCGGCCTCGGAGTGTTCAAAAAAGGGGTGTTTTCTTCTGTTGAGCGGCAGGTAGGCATCGATATATAACGGCGGGACCCACTGCGGGCAGTCCCGGTAAAGGCGGTATGGAAGATCCACAAAGCGCTTGACCTGTGGCTTGTTGTTTGTGTTGATCTTTTCGATGGTGAGCATGGACGACTCCTGCAATGGGCTGCTGTCTGAACGTAGTATATAACACACGGACTTGACTTTGGAGTTGATTCCAGCGTGTCTAACAAAGTTGTACGTTCCTCGTTAAGGAGGATAAGAACAACAGGAAGGAGTTGAAATGAGCGATTTTGAGGGAAAAGTTGGCCTGGTAACAGGAGCCGCATCGGGTATTGGAGAGAGCATTGCTCTGTTATACGCAAAACATGGCGCCAGGGTGGTGGTCTCGGATGTGAATGATGCAGGCGGCCAGGAAACCGTGGATGCGATTAAAAGCGCAGGCGGAGAAGCACGCTACGTGGACGCCGATGTTTCGAATCCGGAGGACTGCCGGAGATTGGTCGAGGAAGCGGTCTCAGCCTTCGGGCGCCTGGACTATGCCTGTAACAACGCCGGCATCGGCGGGGAGCAGAACCCAACTGCCCAGCTCTCCATCGATGGCTGGAAGCTGACGATCGATATTAATCTCTCAGGTGTGTTTTATTGCATGAAGTATGAGATCGATGCGATGCTTAAGAACGGCGGAGGATCCATCGTCAATATGGCCTCCGTATTAGGCCAGGTGGGTTTCCCAGGAGCGGCTGCCTACGTGAGTGCAAAGCATGGCGTCGTCGGGCTCACCCGTACGGCAGCTTTGGAATACAGCAAAGAGGGAATCCGGATCAATGCCGTTGCTCCTGCCTTCATCCAAACACCCATGATCGAAGGCTCCACGGCGGATAAAAATGTAGAGCAGGCGCTTGTAGCAGCTCATCCCATCGGCCGGCTGGGTAAGCCGGAAGAGATCGCCGAACTGGTGATCTGGCTCAGCTCCGACAAAGCATCCTTTGTAACAGGCAGCTACGTCGAAGCAGATGGCGGCTATCTTTCACGCTGATCTGACAGGCGTTTGTGTTCAAAAACACCCCTTGAAACTTCGAGGGGTGTTTGATTTTATGTCTCGTCCTGCAAAGCCTCCCTATAGGCCTTCATGCTATACTTGTGAAAAATCGTGCGGAGGCACTTTACATGATATCACAAGAACAGCACCAGGAAACTCTTCGGAAATACGCTGAAGCGATCGTAAAAGTCGGTTTGAATATACGGGAGGGACAGCGGCTGATCATCACCAACGCGACGGCGCGCGGCGTCCCACCCGCGGGTCGGCCTTTGGTCCATGAAGTTGCAAAGGCCGCTTATGCAGCCGGGGCCCGTTTCGTGGACGTGATCTGGGGCGATGAGGAGATGATTCGCATCCGCCTGCAGAATGCGCCTGCCGACTCGTTTGTCGAATACCCCAAATGGCACGTCAGCGGCCTGATGGATATCATCCGCAACGGCGACGCGCTGCTTTCCATTTATGCCAACAATCCCGATGCCCTGAGCGGGCTGGATTCGGAGCGCATTGGCGCCATGCAGAAAGCCCACCTGCAGAATTATGAGGAGATCGGAATCCAGGTCAGCCGTAATGCAATCAACTGGTGTGTGGTTGCCTCCGCTGCGCCCGCCTGGGCGAAGAAGATCTTTCCCGACCTGCCGGACGACGAAGCGCAGGCCAAGCTGTGGCAGGCCATCTTCGAAACGACGCGCGCCACCGAGCCTGACCCGGTCGCTGCCTGGCAGGAGCACATCAAGAATCTACGCAAGCGGGCCGATTACCTGCAGGCCAAAAAATATGACTCCCTGCACTATAAATCGGAAAACACCGATTTCACCCTCGGCCTGCCGCGCGGCCACAAATGGATCAGCGCCCAGTCGCTGGCCGAAAACGGCGTGGTCTTCACCGCCAACATGCCGACCGAGGAGGTCTTCACCCTTCCCGACCGTCAGCGCGCCGAAGGGACCGTGACCGCCACCTTCCCGCTCAGCTACGGCGGCAGCCTGATCGAGGACTTCAGTGTCACGTTCGAAAATGGACGGATCGTCAAGGTCAACGCAAAAAAGAACGAGGCCATCCTGCAGAAGCTGGTCAATACCGACGAAGGCTCCACCCGCCTGGGCGAGGTTGCGCTGGTCCCGGCCAGCTCCCCCATCGCCCGGCGCGGGCACCTGTTCTACAATACGCTGTTTGACGAGAACGCCTCCTGCCATATCGCCATCGGGCGCGCCTACCGCTTCACCCTGATCGGCGGCGAGGAGCTGAATGACGAGGAGTTCAATGCAGCCGGCGGCAACACCAGCCTCAACCACGTCGACTTCATGATCGGTTCCCCGCAAATGGACATCGATGGGATCACAGAAAATGGAACCGTCGAACCGGTCATGCGATCCGGTGAATGGGCGTTCACAGCCTGATACTCGTGTTGCAGCCTTATTCGTGCCAAAAAGAGCCTCTTTGTGAGGCTCTTTTGATTCATAGAACATCTGTTATACTTTTGACAGCCGAAGGTAATCATGAAACAGAACAGGATCGCCGCACTCACAGAAGGCCTGCCACCCGCATTCTGGCTGATCTGGACCGGTACCCTCGTCAACCGGCTCGGCGGTTTTGTCATCCCGTTCCTGACCCTTTACCTGACCGCCCAGCGTGCCATCCCGGTGGGACGCGCCGCCTTGATCGTTTCGCTTTTCGGCGCGGGGTCGTTCCTGGCCCAGCTCAGCGGCGGCGAATTGACTGACCGATTGGGCCGCCGCCCGGTCATGTTAATGAGCTTCTTCGTCACACCCGTATTTATGATCATGCTGGGGCTTGCCCGCGACCTTCTCCTGATATCGGCGGCAACCTTCATCGTGGGCTTCTTCATGGATCTCTACCGGCCGGCTGTCAGCGCGGCGATTGCCGACCTGGTGCCACCCGAATCGCGGACGCGGGCCTACGGCTACAACTACTGGGCGATCAACCTGGGTGCGGCTGTGGCTCCGCTTCTCGCAGGACTGATGGCCAGCTATAACTACCTGATCCTGTTCGTCGCCGACGCGCTGACCACCGCCATCTTTGGACTGATCGTGTTCTTTGGCATCCGCGAAACCCGTCCGGCCGAAGCTCAGCACACATCGCATTCGCCTGTGAGCGAGCGGATCACCCAGCTCAGGCGCGAACCGATCCTGCTGATCTTTTCCCTGATCACGTTATTCTTTGGGGTCATCTACATGCAGGGCAACATTACCCTTCCGCTGGACATGCAGTCCCACGGACTCGGTCCCCGGGACTACGGGGCTGCTATTGCGGTGAACGGTTTCCTCATCATCCTGGTGACCATCCCGGTCAGCAATATGGCGGCGAAGTGGCCGCGCTTCGAAACGGTTGCCATTTCTGCCGTGCTGCTGGGAGCCGGCTTCGGATTTACTGCCCTGGCGACCAGCCTGCCGCTTTTTGCCATGAGTGTCGCCCTCTGGACCCTGGGTGAGATCGCAGCGACTTCTGTCTCCCCAGCCATCATTGCCGATCTGTCACCTGTCCGGTTACGCGGTCTGTACCAGGGCATCTTTGGCGCTGCCTGGGGACTATCCTATTTCATTGGGCCGCTTGCCGGCGGGTGGGTGTACGAACAGCTCGGAAGCACTGCCCTTTGGACCGGCTGCCTGATCCTTGGCCTGGTTCTCAGCCTTTGTTACCTGGCCCTGCGCGTGCCAGCCCGCAAGCGTATGCTTCAAGGAAATAGTCCGGCGGATTGAAAGAGGATTTCCCCGCAGGGATATAATAGCCTCATGGTAGAGAACCCCTCCCCAACACCTGTGGAACTGGATGAACTCCTCGCCGCGGAATACAACTACATCGCCCAGACGGCAAACCAGGCGAACGAAGACCGGGCGCGGGTTTCATCGTTTTATTTGATTGCCGTTGGATCCTTGATCGCGGCCTTGTTCGGAACGCAATTTTTCATGTCCGATTCCTTCGACCCGACCGTAAGCATTATGTTCAGCGGGCTGTTTCTCCTGTTGACCCTGCTGGGTATATCCACGGTCATGCAGCTGGCACGGCTGCGGGCCGCCTGGCATGAATCTATGCTGGCGATGAACCAGCTCAAGGATTTCATGGTCCAACAGAGCCCTGAGCTGGCCAGCGCTTTCCGCTGGAAGACCAGTACATTACCTTCAAAGTACAAAACGAACAGCGTCTCCTACTACCAGGCTGTAGAGGTCGCCCTGATCGGCGGGTTGATGTCTGGAGCGGGAATCTTTTTTCTCCTGCAAGCCCTGTCCCGGGGGACGTTTCTCTTCAATTGGCCAGTCTCGGCCATCTTTGGGGTAGTGACGGTTTTTCTTCAGCTCCAGCTCTATAAATGGTCCTTGAAATAACATGCCACGCGACTATACACACCAATCCCCCACAGCATTCCAGCGGCTGCCTGAATACAAACAGGATGATACCTGGATCCGGGCCTTCCTGCACAAGGCGCAGGTCGGACACATCGCATCCGCACGGGATGGTCAGCCGTTCCTGAACCCGACAACCTTCTGGTTCGATGAAGAACAGCACCGGATCATTTTTCACTCCAACGTCGTGGGGCGGATCCGCTCGAATATGGAGAACAATCCGAAGGTCTGTTTCGAAGCAAATGAGATGGGCAAACTCCTGCCCAGCAACGTGGCGCTCGAGTTCTCCCTGCAGTATCGCAGTGTCATTGTCTTCGGAACTGCCCATCTGCTCAGCGACCCGGAGGAAGCGCGGCGGGTCCTGTATGGCCTGATCCGGAAATATTTTCCACATATGTCCCCCGGCCAGGAGTTCCGCGCGATCACCGAGAAGGAGCTGCGGGCCACATCCGTTTACGCCATCCAGATCGAGGAGTGGAGCGGCAAGGAAAACTGGAAGGACCGTGCCGATCAGTCGAATGAATGGGCTCCGCTGGAAGAAAAGTGGTTTGATTACAAACCTCTTTGAATCTGGAACCCTATTGGGATCCTGGTGAACTGCAACCTGAACAATATACAATCGTAGAATAAAGTGCATACTTTGTAAAACAAAGGAAGAAACAATGACTGAACAGAAATTCAAGACCGAAGAATTCCGCGTGGAAGGTGAGAAACTGATCGCCAAGATCAAGGAATTGATCCACGAAGGGACCATCCGCCGCATCATCATCAAGGACAAGGAAGGGAAGACTGTGATGGAAATTCCGATGACCTTTGGCGTCGTCGGGGTCCTGCTTGCCCCACAGCTGGCGGCGATCGGGGCGATTGCCGCCCTGCTCACCGAAGCCACGGTTGTCGTCGAGAAAGCGGACTCCTAATCGTCTAAACCTCTCTGGGAGAAGGGATCATGGATATCTTCACCGCCATCTACTTTGCCGCTATCCTTATTGAGATTATTATCCGCATACCGCTCAACAAAAAGCGCAAGCTCGAAAAGAAGAGCGAGCGGCGCGTGACCCGCCAGGAGAAGACCCTGCTGGGCCTGCTCTCCCTGGCCATGTTCTTTGTCCCTATCATCTATGGCGCATCAGATTGGCTGGATTTTGCTGATTACACGCTCCCTGCCTGGGCAGGATGGCTGGGTGTGGTTTTGATTGCCGGGGCGGTCCTTGTTTTCTGGCGGGCACACGCCGACCTCGGGCTGAACTGGTCTCCCACCCTGGAGATCCGTGAGAAACACGAGCTGATCACAGGCGGTATCTATGCCCACATCCGCCACCCGATGTATGCTTCCCAGTGGCTGTGGGTACTTGCCCAGCCTCTGCTGCTCCAGAACTGGATCGCCGGGTTCATTAACCTGCTGGTCTTCGTCCCCTTCTATTTCCTGCGCGTCCGGGAGGAGGAGCGGCTGATGCTGGAACAATTTGGCGAGCAGTACCGTTCCTACATGCAGCGAGTGGGAGCGGTACTTCCCAGGTTCTAGAAGTACGGTTTGCACACAATTTTCTTATCGGAAACTAACCATTCCTCCCACCAGGGTCAGTTGATATTTGCTTTCCAAAGTGCTATAACTAGTTCAGGGGAACCATCGGCACATTAACAACCCAAGTCAGACAAGGAGGTAGTATGGATCGTAACGTTGGACTGTGGATCGACCACAAACAGGCTTATGTTATCTCCCACAAGGATGGCATTGTCGATGTCATTCCTTCCAATATCGAGCCTCCCGCCCACTATTCCGGCGGGACCCAGCTTGGAGGAAAGCTGAACCAGAAGGCCGATACGGAGTTCCGCAGGAGCGACCGGTTCCGGTTGCAATTGAAGAAATACTATCAACAAGTCATTTCCGCGATCAAAGACGCCAATTCGATCTTTATCATGGGCCCCGGAGAAGCCAAGATCGAGTTCGAGAAGGCTATCCGCAAAATCAAAGCGATGCAAAACCGGGTCTTAAAGGTGGAAGCCGCCGATAAGATGACGAGGAATCAAATGATCGCCTATGTCCGTAAATTTTACAAGGATCGGCCCCTATCTTAATCCTTACAATTGAATAGACCAGAGAGCCAGAGGAAATTCCCCTGGCTCTTGCTCTTTAACGGCGCTCCACTCCCAGCCCGGGCCCATTCGGGAGGAACATGCGCGCGCCGTCATACTTCAAACCACGATACGGGTCGTTGCGGATGAGCAGAGGACCGTCGAGGTCGGCATAGTCGCAGAGCGGAGCCAGGTGGGCTGCTGCTGTAACACCTACCGATGACTCGACCATGCAGCTCAGCATGATCTGCATGTCATGCGCACGCGCCGTATGGATCATCCGCAGGGCTTCCCGGATGCCCTGGCTCTTCATCGTTTTTACAACTACCCCATCCACGGCGCCGGCCAGTTTGACCACATCCTGGGCGGTTTTGGCCGTCTCATCGGCAAAGATTGGAATGCAGACATTCTGCGCCTTCAACTTTTCCTTCAGCCAGAAATAACCCTCCACATCCTCGACGGCGAGGGGCTGTTCGATGAATTCCAGGTCATAGTCCACCAGCCTGGGTATGATCGCCAGCGCCTGTTCACGAGTCCAGCCCGCATTGACGTCGGCGCGCAGCTTTGCATGGGTGACCTTGCGGATCGCGGCGACGATGGCCTCATCATTGTCACTCCCAAGCTTAATTTTGAGGATCGGATAGCCTGAGTCCCTGGCCTGTGCCGCCATGATGTCGGGCTCATCCATGCCGATCGTGAAAGACGTCAGAGGCAGGTTGCCCGGGTTGAGGCCCAACAACCTGTATAAAGGATGTCCCAGTCGTTTGCCCCACAGATCGTGCAACGCCTGGTCGATAGCTGACCGCGCGGCGCGTGACCCGGCAGGACGTCTGGCCAGGATGGCGTCCAGATCAAATGGATCTTCGCCCAGATTGGGCAGCGCTTTGAGATATTCAATGATCCCCTGCTGTGTTTCCCCGTAATACGGAACGGCTGCCGCCTCCCCCACACCTTCATCCAAATACACCAGCACATTGTGGCGCTGGTCACTCGCCCCATGGGACACACGAAAGGTCGTCTTGAGCTCGAGCGAGATGGGTTCCCAGTAAAGTTTCATCGTTTGATCAAACCCGGTGGCCTGTTGGATGCGGCGACCACCTATTGAAAGTTTTTATCTGGCTGGGGTATAGCGTATGCAGGGCTGCTCAACCAACGATCTACCTTCAGCCTCGCCTCTCTAAAAAATCGAGGACCTTCGCGATCCATTCTGCCCGTCGTTCCTGATGGACGTTATGCCCTGTCTTTTCAGGAATCCATAGCTCGGCGTCAGGAATGTGACTGGCGATATACTGGGCATGCTCATCCGGCGCGTTGACCGTGTCCTCGGCGCCCATGATGACCAGGGTCGGCCTGTCGACACATGCCAGCTCGAACGGTGCGTAATTCGGCTCGGAAATGATCTCCTTCATCGTCAGCCACAACAGGTCACGCCAGTATTCCTCTCCGTTGACCTCACCGTGCAGGGCGATCATCTCGTCGCGCCATTCCGGGACTTCGCGCGCGACACGGTCAGGATCGAATACCTGCGGCTCGCGCTCGACCAGATAGCGGGTCACGTAGGCATTGGCTGCCTGCGGGACACAGGTTTGAACAACCTCGGGATATTCCACCAATGTGACGAGCGCCACATTGCCTCCGTTGCTGTGGCCGATGATGTGGGCCTTTTGGTATCCCATGGCACGTACGAACGCGGTAACATCCTTTGCCAGTTCCAAGAAGGAATAGCTCTTGCGCGGGTTGTTGGACCGTCCGTGGCCGCGGCAGTCGGGTGCGAACACCCGGTAGTGCCTGGCCAGCTCGGGCGCGATGGAGTCCCAGTCGGTGTGGCTGTCGATCGTCGACCCGTGGACCAGCACGATCGGAGTCCGCTGCGGATCGTCCTCCCCGTAGGCTTGATAATAGATATTCGCGCCGTTGATCTCGACGTAGGGCATTGTTTACTCCTGCGTCCCACGCAGACGGGGTTCCAGGGCATCCCGCAAGCCATCCCCGAGAAAGTTGAAGGCAAACATCGTCATAGCCAGCGCGATCGCCGGGAACAGCGCCTGGTTGGGATAGGCGCGCAGCGCACGTGAGCCATCGGCGATCATCGAGCCCCAGGAGGGGGTCGGTGGGTTGACGCCCAGGCCAATGAACGAAAGGAATGCCTCAGTATAAATATATCCCGGAATGGCAAGGGTTTCGAGAACGATCAGGGGGCCCAGAATATTGGGAAGAATGTGCTTGAACATGATCTGGGAGTTGGTTGCGCCAATTGCCCGCGCTGCTTCGATATACTCTTTCTCCCGAACTGAGAGCACCTGTCCGCGCGTCAGGCGGGCCTGGGTCTCCCAGCCCGTCAGGCCGATGCCAATCATGATGAAGAGCAAACCGCCGAACTTGGCATCCAGCTGCCCAACGTAGTAAGCAAACGTGCCTTCCTCAGGCTGAGCCAGCGTGGTGCGGAAAAATGCCATCAACAGGATAATAAAAAGCAGGCCGGGAAAGGCATAGAGAACATCCACCACTCGCATCATAATATTGTCGACCCGGCCTCCAAAAAAACCGGAGATGCTCCCGTAAATGACGCCGATGATCAGGCTGATAATGGGGCCGATGAACGCAACCGCCAGGGAAACACGCGTCCCATAGATGATCCGGCTGAAGAGGTCGCGGCCCAGCTTATCGGCCCCGATCGGGTACTCCTCGTTGATCACCGCATAAGGCTGCAAAGAAGGAAACAGCCGCGTGATCCAGGTGGGAACCGCGTTCGCATTGAGCAGGGACTGCTTCTCAAATGAGAAGGGAGCGATGACATCCGCAAAGATGGCTGTCAGAAACAGCAGGAGGATAATGATTCCGCCTGTCATCGCTGCACGGTTGCGCACCAGGCGCTGGAAAGCCTCCTGCCATAAGCTGCGGCTTTTGGTCGTCTTACCCGGAATGGGGGCCTCTGCAGCGGGTGCAGAGGGTTTGGCTGTTGCTGTCATGCGTATACCTATCAGTTGTAGCGAATACGTGGATCAAGAAAAGCATAGACAATGTCCACCAGCAGATTGGACATCACCAGGAATACCGCGTAAAGCAGGATGGTGCCCATAATGACCGGATAGTCCCGATTGCTGATACTCGTCACGAAATATTTTCCCAGCCCGGGGATGCCGAAGACCAGCTCTGTGACAAACGTTCCTGTCACCAATGCCGCGAACAGCGGCCCGAGAACCGTGACTACCGGGATCAATCCATTCTTAAGTGCGTGTCCCATTACCACTGCGCGCTCATGGAGGCCCTTGGAGCGGGCGGTGCGAATGTAGTCCTCCCGGATCACCTGGAGCATGCTGGCCCGCGTCAGGCGGGCGATCACGGCGGAGCTGCCAAAGCCCAGAACGAACGCAGGCAGGACAGCATATTTGAAATATTCCCAGGTCAGATTGCTGGGGAACAATCCCAAAACGAACGGTGGTTTGGCCCCCCATCCGGTAGGTGGAAGCCATTGAAGCAACACGCCAAAGATCCAAACCAGCAATGGACCAAGCACGATCGTAGGGACGGAGATGCCAAAAATGGCCACACCCATGCCAAGATAATCGGGCCAGCGGTTGTGGTTGAGCGCAGACATGATCCCCAGAGGCATCCCGATTACGACCGCAATCCCCAGTGCCATGACCCCCAGCTGAAAGGAAACAGGCAGCTGTTCACGAAAGATATCGTTGACTGTCCGATTCCGGGAGGCATAGGAGGGGCCAAAGTTCATCCACCGAAACCAGGCATCCCCAACCTTAATTGTGATCAAATAATCGTCATCCGTCTGCAGGGTTGGCGCGGTCGTCGTGATACGTGGGAGGGTCACACGGGAAAGATACGTAAAGAACTGTACAGGCAGGGGATCGTCCAGGTGGTAATACTTTTCCTTGTTGGCCTGGATCTCGGGCGGCAGTTTTTTCTCCTTATCGAATGGTCCTCCGGGCACGGAGTGCATCAAAATAAACGTGATGCCAGACACCACGAATAACACCACAACCATATACAGCAACCGGCGGATAATGTAATTGATCATCTGCTCCTCTACACACCCAGCACTCGCTTTCGAGCTCTCTCAAGCGTGTCACGGATGGCTGCCACACCTGCTTCTTCGTCGCGATTCCGCAATGCCTGAATGATTCCTTCGTGGCCATGTCCCCATTGAAATTCCCGGTTGTGCTGCGATATATCCATATAGAAAAGGCGCTGCGCCTCGTTCATTAAGGTTTCGTAGTACCACAGCAAGCGGCTGTTCCGGCTGGCTGCCGCCAGTGCCGTGTGGAATTTCCAGTTTGACTCGAGAAAGTCTTCCGCATAATCCAGACTTTTTACATCGCCGTTCACCCAGTTGTGCTTTTCCAGCGCATCGATCTCTTCATCCGAGATCTTTTTCACAGCGAGCCGAAAAATCTCCTCCTCGAAGAAAATGCGGGCCTCGAATATTTCCTTAATATCCGCCACAGAGATCGGCGTGACTCGAAAACCGCGGTTTGGAGTGTATTCCACCAATCCATCCTGTACGAGAGAAGTTAACGCTTCGCGAATGGGGGTTTTGCTGACCTGGAAGCGGTCCACAAACTGATGTTCACTGAGAGGATCTCCGGGGGCCAGCTTGCATGTAATGATATCATGCTTGATCTGTTCATACACATGCTGCCGTAAGACTGTTTGTCGAGCCATTTTCACCACTCCATGGGCTTATTGACGCTGCTGTATCAATATTATATAATGAAAAAATAATTTTAGCGTATGGAAAATATATTTAAAGTATATTTCCAAGGAAGGAGGAAGAAGCACACATAAATTACTACGCTCGGTATGTCTCACTACCTACCAACCTTAAGAGGAGAAAACCACCATGTCCAGAAGATATTTGGCACTAAGCCTGATCACCATTTTCGTTCTGCTTGCGGCAGCTTGCAGTCCCCAGCCAGCCGCCACCTCCGCCCCGGCGACAGACGAGCCTACGGAGCCGACCGGAGCTGCAACAGAGGCTGCGACAGAAGCGGCCACGGAAGCACCAGCCGAGCCTGCTGAACCCAAGATCCTGCGACTGGCCCCTCTGGCCAGTGATTTTGGAACAATCGATCCGGCCCTGGCAACCCAGAGTGCGGAAATCCAGATTGCCGAAACGACCACACTGGGCGTTGTCCGCCAGAATGAGACGACGGCTGAGATCGAGCTGGCGATGGCGACCGGCTACCAGGTCTCGGATGACGGGTTGACCTATACCGTCGATATTATGGAAGGCGTACCCTGGGTCCATTACAACGCCGACTCCGGCCAGGTCGAAGTCGTACAGGACTGCAGTGGCAATGACCGCACCGTCACCGCCCAGGACTTTGTCTATGGCATCGTACGCACCATCGACCCCGCCACGGCATCGGACTACGCTTATGCCCTGCTGCCCTATATTGCCGGCGCGGCCGAATTCAATGATGGCACGAATACCGATCCCGCCTCCGTGGGCGTGCGGGCTGTGGACGAGAACACGATCGAATACACGTTCAACGCTCCGGCCGTCTATAACCTGAACCTGCTGGGTCTGTGGATCGCCCATGCCACCCCGCAATGGGCGATCGAGGGCGATGACTGCAACGAAGCCGCCGGCGACCGCTGGACCGAGCAGGAATTCTTCCAGGGATATGGCCCTTATACCCTCAAGGAATGGATCCACGACTCGAACCTGACCCTGATCAAGAACCCCTTCTGGCCGGGAAGTGAGACCGTCCCACAGGCCAAGATCGATGAGATCGAACACCGCTTCCTGGATACCTCCCCGGCACTGTCCGAATTCGAAGCCGGCAACCTGGATATCGCCGCCATCCCCTCCGAGGAATGGGACCGCATCCATGCCGACCCGGCCTATGCCGATATGATCCGCCCCGTCTACACACTCGGGACGGAATGGTACGGCTTCAACACCAAGCTGGCGCCCACCGACGACCAGCGCGTCCGCCTGGCCTTGTCGCTCGCCATTGACCGGGAATTGCTTGTCCAGCAGGTGGTCAAAGGCGGAATCCCTGCCCAGTTCTTTACCAACCCCGGCGCGGCCGGCGGGCCCAAGCCCGAGCTGTATCCCGAGGGCGGCGTGAAATACGATCCCGACCGGGCTCGCGAGCTGCTCAATGAATACCTGGCCGAGAAAAACATCGCGGCCGAAGATCTTCAGCTGACCCTGATGGCAAACTCCAGCGAAGGCAACCAGCGGACCGGTGAAGCCATCGTCGGTATGTGGAACGAAGTGCTCGGGATCGATGTCACTTTCGTCACGCAGGAACGCGCTGTCTATCTCGACACCCGCACCGAAGGCAAGGAAAACATCTACCGCAACTCGTGGGTGCAGGATTATCCGGATGCCAACAACTTCCTCTTCGATGTGTTTGGCCTCAACACTGCCTTCACCGATGTTGTGGACTGGCCGATCAACGTTGGCCTGACCGAATCGGAGGAATACACCCCCGGGGATAACCCCAACTTCGACCGGTTCACCGAGCTGCTGCAGCAGGCTGCCAACGAACAGGATCCGCAGGCCCGCATGGATCTCTATGCCGAGGCGGAACAGATCCTGCTTGTGGACGAAGCCGTCGTTGCCCCGCTGTACTGGTATTCAGATGATATCCTCGTCCGCCCCGAGATCCAGGACACCGACTCGATCACGGGCTATGACCACTATGAGAAGTGGGATATTCTGCGCTAGTTAAACCAAAGTAAGAAGGAAAGAGGGTAGTTTGGACGCAGCTCCAAATTACCCTCTTTTTTCGTGGAAAAGTATCCGCTGCCCTGCAAATCGTGTAGAATAAAATCATGACCGACATCCAATCCGCCATACACGACATTACGAAACGGAATGATCCCCGTACGTCCGTCTTCGAGATCGAGATCCAGGGTCTCAAGAATCACACCCTCAAGCTGGGTGGACGCCTGTTGGATGAGTCCCAGCTGGCGGAGCTGCGCCGCCTCCTGCCGGACCTGACGCTGGATACCGTTTCGGTGCGGATCCTCAACCGCGAGGCGCACGAGCAGGTCCATGTGACAACGAACCTCACCGGCCTGTACGAGAAGCCGACCTTTGGCATGCCGCTTTCGAGCGAGCTGACCTATGGGACAGACCTCGAAGTCCTTGATTCATCCGGGAATTGGGCGTTTACCCGCCAAAAGGATGGCTACCTGGGATGGGCTTACCGGCCCTACCTGGCAGAAGGAGATGCACCGCAGGCCACTCATCTCGTGCTTGCCCCGGCACTCGAAGTTCGAGCGGAACCGGACCCCGAGAGTGAAATGGTCACCCGCCTTGTCAGCGGGACAGCCGCCTTTGTTGGAGAGACGCGGGATGGATGGTCGTGCATTACAGCCAACCGATCGGGCTGGGTTCATTCTCAGGCTCTGCGGGCGATTGCAGAGATACCCCAAACCCTCCAGGAAAAACGAAAAACTCTCGTAAAGGATGCCCAACGGATGATCGGCGTCCCGTATCTTTGGGGTGGGACGAGCGGCAACGGCATCGACTGTTCCGGTTTTGCGCGCCTGCTCCATAGCTGGATCGGCCTGGAGATCCCCCGCGACGCCGACCTGCAGTGTGCTGCCGCCAGACCGGTAGAGCCGCCGTTCGAAGTGGGCGACCTGTTCTTCTTTGGTGAAGGCGAGGGGGACCGGCACATTACCCACGTGGGCGTCAGCCTGGGCGGCTGGACCATGATCCACTCCTCGCGCGGCAACAACGGCGTCTATATAGATAACTTGCAGGAGCGGAAATCGTTAATGGATATCTATGTCAGTACCGGATCTTTCCTGAGATAACATGAAATCCTACCGTAAGGAACTCTCGTTCAACATCCCATCCCGGCGTGCATTTGTCAATATAACAGCGGATGTGGAGGCGGCTCTTCGCGAGAGCGGGATCCGAGAGGGGTTGGTTTTGGTGAATTCCATGCAAATCACTGCCTCCGTCTTTATCAACGACGATGAGAGCGGACTGCACAACGACTATGAGAAGTGGCTGGAGAAACTGGCCCCGCATGAGCCAACCCAGCAGTACCGCCATAACGACACAGGCGAAGACAATGCAGATGCCCATATGAAACGCCAGGTGATGGGTCGCGAGGTCGTGGTCGCGGTCACGGATGGCCAGCTCGATTTCGGGACCTGGGAACAGATTTTTTACGGAGAATTCGACGGCCGCAGAAAGAAGCGGGTTTTGATCAAGATCATCGGAGACTAATACTACTTTAGATATTAAGAGCAGCCTTGCGAAGGGTAGCCGTAGGGACAGCAAGTGCTTTTGAGATAACCATCGCAAGGCTTTTATACCTATTAGTAATGAGGAGGTAACATGTCTGATCCGAGTACAAAAGGTGAGGTGCACGGGTGTATTGTCTGCGGAAAGCTTTATCACCTGTACGTGGTACACGATGCTGAGGGGAATTATCTGGGCAGCCGGGTGATGAGCGGGGGCGGCAGAGAGGTCAAAGGGGCAGGCCGTCCGCTGGTTGCGTGTGAAACCCACAGCCCGGCAGAAGTCGAGATGGCCGTGGAGCGGGTCTATGGCAGGCATCGGGATGAGGAAGACTAGGAGGCAGGATGTTAAAGCGCAGGTTCGGGCGCTCGGGCCACATGAGCACGATCGCCATTTTCGGAGGGGCGGCGTTCTATGAAATTTCACAGGCTGACGCCGACCGGGTCATGGAACAGGTCATCGAGGCGGGGATCAACCACATCGACATCGCCCCATCCTACGGGCAGGCAGAGGAACGGGTCGGACCGTGGATGAAGCGGGAGCGCGGCCGCTTCTTTCTCGGCTGCAAGACCATGGAGCGGACAAAGGAGGGCGCCTGGAATGAGCTGCGCCAGTCACTCAAGCGCCTGCAAACAGATACATTTGACCTCTACCAGTGTCACGCCATCACCACCCTGCAGGAGCTGGACTCCGTCACCATGGCGGGCGGCGCGCTGGAGGCATTCGAGGAGGCGCGGCGTGAAGGGCTGGTCAAACACCTGGGCATCACCGGTCACGGGGTCAATGCACCTGAGATCTATCTCGAAGCGCTGCAGAGGTTCGACTTCGACTCGGTCCTGTTCCCCTTGAACTTCGTCCAGATGGGCAACCCGGACTACCGGAGACACGCCAAGGAGCTGATCTCCGTCTGCCGGGCGAAGGATGTCGGCACAATGGTCATCAAAGCGGTTACCAAGGCGCCCTGGGGGGACCGCGAACATACCGCCACCACCTGGTATGAGCCGTTCGACCAGATGGATGAGATCCAGCGGGCTGTAAATTTCGCCCTTTCCTATGAAATTACAGGGCTGTGCACAGTGGGTGATGTGCGCATCCTCCCGATGTTCCTGCAGGCCTGCGAGAACTTCGTCGAGCTGAATCATGAGCAGATGGAGGAACTGATAGAATTGGGCAGGCAATACGAACCCCTGTTCCCTCCTGAGGAAGGTTGATGGCCGATCCACACCTCGAAAAGCTTGCCAATGTCATGGTCCACTATGCACTGGAGCTCAAGCCCGGGCAGCAGTTCTGGCTCCGCACCACCCCGCTCGCCGAAGAGCTGAACCTGGTTGTCTACGAAGAGGCCGTTCGAGCAGGCGCCCATGTGTTCATCGACCAGCGTATGCCCGGCTCGGAGGAGCTTTTCTTCAAGCACGCCTCCGACGAACAGCTGGATTTTGTTTCCCCGGTCCGAAAATTGATCGCAGACACGTTCGACGCCTCGTTGTATATCGAGGCCAGGCACAACAGCCGCCACCTATCAGGCATTGACGGCTCGCGCCTGGCCCGCAGCCGCAAGGCAATGGCTCCGCTCTCGACTCAGCTGATGCAGCGCTCTGCCGAGGGAACTCACCGCTGGTGCCTGACCGTCTATCCCACGCATGCGATGGCGCAGGACGCCGATATGAGCCTGGCCGATTATAGAGAGTTTGTGTTCTGCGCCGGCATGCTGAACGAAGAGGACCCCGTTGCTTTTTGGAGAGAAGAAGGAAGAAAACAGCAGCGGCTGGCAAACTGGTTAAAAGGCCATGACAGGGCGGTCATCCGGGGTGCGAACGTGGACATTACACTGTCCATTAAGGACCGCCGCTTCGAGATCTCCGACGGGCGCTATAACTTCCCGGACGGGGAGATATTCACCAGCCCGGTCGAGGACTCGGCCAACGGCTGGGTCCGCTTCAAATACCCCGCCGTGTATCACGGACAGGAGGTGAGTGATATCGAGCTCTGGTTCGAAAACGGCCGCGTCGTGAAGGAAAAGGCAGCCAGGAACCAGGAGTTCCTGACTTCCATGCTCAACATCGACGAGGGCGCCCGCACCCTTGGCGAATGGGGGATCGGCACCAATTACGGCATTCAGCGCTTCACGAAAAATATGCTCTTCGACGAGAAAATCGGTGGCACGATCCATTTTGCCGTGGGCGGCGGTTTCCCGGAGTGCGGAGGAATAAACGAGTCCGGCCTGCACTGGGATATGCTCTGCGATATGGCTGACTCGGAGATCACGCTGGATGGAGAGCTGTTCTATAAAAACGGAAAGACCGTTGTTTCCTAGCCTTGCGAAGGTTTTGAAACGAAATAAATGAGCATCAGCTTTTTTGACGCGATCAGGCAGGGCAATCGCTACGAAGTCGAGCGGCAGCTCATCGTGGACCCAAACCTGACCCACGTCCGTGAGAACGGCCTGAGCCCGATCCTGATCGCGGCCTATCACCACCAGCCGGAGATTGCCTCCTTCCTGGCCGACAAGACCATCCTGCTGACCATCTTCGAGGCGGCTGCCACCGGTAAGATCAACCATGTCATCCGCCTGCTGGCCCGCGACCCGCAGCTCGTCAACGCCTATGCCGAGGATGGGTTCCAGTCGCTGGGACTGGCCTGCTACTTCGGCCATTACGACACAGCCGAATACCTGGCCAAAGCCGGTGCGCCCATCAACTCCCCGTCTCGCAACGAGCTGAAAGCGGCTCCCCTGCACTCCGCCGCTGCTGGGGGGCACTTCAAGATCGTCCGTATGCTCCTGGAGCAGGGCGCTCTGCCCAATATCCGGGAGCAGGGCGGGTTTACGCCTCTGCATGCTGCCGCCCAGAACGGGGATGTGGATACGGTTCGCGCCCTGCTGCTTGGCGGCGCCGATCTGACCTTGAAGAGCGATACCGGCAAAACCCCGCTCGATCTTGCCATGGATGCCGGGCATGAGCAGGCCTCTGCTTTGCTCAGCGAGGGTGTCACAAAGCGGTTCCGGCACCTGGGGGAATAAGCAGCCTATCACTGGAAAAGTTTATACATTTATGAGACAGGCGGGAAATCGGACAAATGTTGTTATAATGCCTTCCATGTTTACTCCACCCAGGCTTACGCCTGCGCAGATCGAAACCAAAATCGACCGGATCCTTTTAAAAGTACAGAAACCCGGCCGGTATGTCGGCGGCGAGCTGAACAGTGTGGTCAAGGATTGGGACCGCGTCCAGACCCGCGTCGCCTTTGTGTTCCCGGATATTTACGATATCGGCGTCTCGAACGTGGGCCTGAAGATCCTGTACGACCAGGTCAACCAGCGGGAGGACGCGCTGGCTGAGCGCGCCTATGCGCCCTGGCTGGACATGGAAGCGCTAATGCGCGAGCACGACATTCCCCTCTATACGCTCGAATCGAAGCGACCCCTGGCCGAATTCGACCTGATCGGCTTTTCCCTTCCCTACGAGACCCTCTATACCAACACTCTCAACGTGCTCGACCTGGCCGGTATCCCCGTCCGCTCGGAGGACCGCGACGAGACCCACCCCATCATTATCGCCGGTGGGCACTCCACCATGAACCCCGAGCCTATGCATGCCTTTATCGATGCCTTCGTGATCGGCGAGGGGGAAGAAGTCATTCACGATATTATCGGTGTAATCATGTCATTGCCCCGGCGAAAGCAGCCGGGGTTGCGAGGAGGGGGATATTCCCGACGAAGCAATCTCCCGGATGATGAGGAGATTGCTTCGGGCTACCGCCCTCGCAATGACATATTGAAAGAGCTTGCCAAGATCCAGGGCGTCTACGTTCCCCGTTTTTACGAAGCCTATTATCTCCAGGATGGAACGGTCTCGCATATCGAGCCGACCGTCCCGGATGTCCCCAGGATCGTCACCAAGCGCATCGTCCCGGTCCTGCCTCCCCCTCCCACAAAATTCATCGTCCCGAACATCGAAATCGTTCACAACCGCGTCTCGGTCGAGATCATGCGCGGCTGCACGCGCGGCTGCCGCTTTTGCCATGCGGGCATGATCACGCGCCCGGTCCGTGAGCGGACTGTGGATGAGGTTCTGGAGGCTGCCGAGGCAGCGATCAGGAACACCGGATTCGAAGAGCTGGCCTTGCTCTCCCTGTCCTCTTCCGATTACACAAATGTGCTCGAGCTGGTCACAAAGGTCGGCGAGAAGTTCGGCGGCACCCATCTCAAGATCGGGCTGCCCTCCCTGCGGATCGAATCGGTTTCCATTGATCTTATGGAAAAGCTCAAGGACAGCCGCTCGGGCGGGTTCACGCTTGCTCCCGAAGCCGCCACGGAACGGATGCGGCGCATCATCAACAAGTTCATCCCCGACGAAGACATACTCAACACCACCCGCGAGATCTACCGCCGCGGCTGGACCACGATCAAGCTCTATTTCATGATCGGCCATCCCAGCGAGACACTCGAGGATGTCCAGGCGATCGCCGACCTGTGCAAGCGCGTCATCGCCGAGGGACGCAAAGTGATCGGCATGCGAGCCAAGCTCAACGCCGGTGTCAGCACATTCGTCCCGAAATCCCAGACCCCGTTCCAGTGGGTCTCGTGCGATACACCCGAGCAGATCAGGGCCAAGCAGTCGCTCCTGCGCCGCGAGCTGGGACGTGACCGCAATATCAAGCTCAGCCTGACCAAAGCAGAAGATTCATTCCTGGAAGCCTGGCTCTCGCGCGGCGACCGCCGCATGGCCGAGGTGGTCTATTCTGCCTGGAAGAACGGCTCGAAGTTCGATGCCTGGGGTGAAGGACAGCGCTACGAGGCCTGGATGCAGGCCTTTGCCGAACATGGGCTGGACCCAATCTTCTACACCCACCGCCAGCGCCGCACAGACGAAGTCTTCCCCTGGGAGCACATCACCGCCGCCGTCCGTAAGAACTTCCTCTTCCAGGACTTCCGCGCCTCGCTCGAAGGCGAGATCCGCGTCGACTGCCGTCTCAACTGTTTCGCCTGCGGCATCCTGCCAACCTTCGCCAACATGCGCCGCGAGAACCCTGGCGACGTCTGGAAGTGCCCGGACGTGAAGACGCCCGCCACGGCCAACAAGCACGCCCAGTCCAGCCTGAAGCTGCCGATCGTGGGGGATTAATCAGATGACCCATACCAACAAGGATGTCTTTCTCGCGCGTCTAATGCGCGAGCGTGATAAGTTCGAGCTGCTCGTCAACCGCATTGGTTTCACGCGCCAGCTGACCCTCCCGGGCGTCCTGGGGAAATGGTCCATCAAGGATCTTCTCGCTCACGTCCTTTCCTATGAGCAGTACATTGCCGACCGCCTGGAAGAGATCCTGCACGGCGAGCCCTACGTCCCTTCCCGGACACAAAATGCTCTGGATGCCTTCCTCGACCAGTTCGGATATCCGGATTTCGGCTCTCCGCTTCTGGATGATGACGGGCCGAACGCCTGGATCGTCGAAAAGTACAGGAACGTCTCCCTGGAAGATATCGTTAGCCAGGAAGTACAGGTATTCACATCCATCGTTTCCTCCATCCAACGACTGCCCGAGGAAACGATCAACACACACAACCTGTACGAGCGCATCGCCAACAACACCTATAAACATTACCGCGAGCATATCCGCGACATCCAGAAGTGGCTGGTGGCGAACGCGGCCAATTCCAAGAACTCCTGATGCGCATCCGGATCACGTTTACAAAGCAGGGTCCCCTGCGCTACACGGGTCACCTCGACCTGCACAAGCTCTGGGAAAGGGCAGCACGCCGGGCCGCTCTGCCTCTTGCCTATTCCCAGGGGTTCCATCCCCAGCCGAAGATGAACATAGCCGCAGCCCTGCCCCTGGGCTTTTCCTCGATCTGTGAAGTGCTGGACATGCGCATTAAACAGGAAATCCCGCTGGACGGCCTGGCCCAGCGATTACAGGATACCCTGCCAGCCGGGATCCGCATCCTGAACATCGAGCGCGTGGACGACAGCCAGCCCGCCCTGCAGACCCAGGTCGCCTCGGCGGAGTATGAGGTCACGTTGACGGAATCGATGGACCGGTTCGAGCTGGAGCGGAAGATTGCCTCCGTTATGGAATCCGCATCCCTGCCCCGCGAGCGGCGCGGCAAATCATATGACCTGCGTCCATTGATCGAGGAATTAAACGTTTTGGAGTCCAATAGCCTGCTATTGGAGCAAGCTCCTGGACTCCAAAAAATCTTTATGCGCCTTTCCGCCCGCGAAGGAGCCACCGGCCGCCCCGAGGAAGTCCTGGACGTCCTGGGGATCGCATTTGAGGGGACACGCATCGAACGGACAAAACTTCATTTCAACCTTGCGAAGGTTGGGGAAAGTACGCAATCGGTCTCGCAACCCAACCTGCAGGATTGATGTAAAATTCGAATCGAACGGAAAACCTTCGCAGGGTTTTCAGTTTTTGTTATCGTCACACCTTATTCTGGAGGAAATCATGGCACTACTCGGATCCTTTTTCTTCGGATTCGTCCCGATGTTCCTGTTTGCGGCCTTTGTCAACTGGCTGGACCGCTATGAGAAGGAACCCAAGCTGTTACTCGGCGCAGCCTTCGCCTGGGGAACCATTATCGCCGGCGGCGGCGCGTTCATCCTGAATACCGCATTCGGCATCGGCATCTACGCGCTGACCGGCTCGCAGGGCGCGGCAGAATTCGGCACCACATCCATTGTCGCCCCCATCATCGAAGAGGCGCTGAAGGGACTCGCCGTCCTGATCGTCTTCCTCATGTTCCGCAAGGAGTTCGATTCGATCCTGGACGGGATCGTCTACGGCGCGATCACAGCCATGGGATTCGCAGCGATCGAAAATGTGCTGTACATCTACCGCAACGGCTTTCTTGAAAATGGATGGGAAGGCTTCTGGACCCTGGTGGTCATCCGTGTGATGCTCGTCGGCTGGATGCATCCCTTCTTTACTGCTTTCACGGGCATTGGGCTGGCGGTCGCACGCATAAGCCGCAATATGCTCGTGAAGATCCTTGCCGTTCCGGCGGGATATACCGCGGCGGTCTTTACCCATGCCTTTCACAATACCTTCAGCGGCCTGATCGGCGGCGTGGGGGGCCTGCTCGCCGGCACTCTGGTGGATTATCTGGGCTACGCCATTATGCTTGGCTTCATCCTTTGGATGATCGTCCATGAGCGCAACATCTTGAAAAGGCACCTGGCCGAAGAAGTGGAAAAGGGCTATATCTCTCAAAAGCAGTATCACAGCGCGCTCTCCTTCTTCCAGACCAACGCCTACTGGTCTGCGCTGATGGCAGGCAGTTTTCTGAAGACAGCCCGTTTCTACCAGGTCTGCGGTGAGCTTGCGCATAAAAAGGAACAGCTTACCCGGCTCGGGGAGGAAAAGGGTACCACCCGCATCATCGAGCAGCTCCGCTCCGAGCTCGTGGCTCTCTCACCTGCAGCAAAGACGTGAGCCGGAACAGCCTTGCGAAGGTGGCAGACCTGCGCAAGGCCTGGCAATGTGATAAAATTCCGTCGCCCGCCCCCGTAGCTCAGTGGACAGAGTGTCGGCCTCCGGAGCCGAAGAGCGCAGTTCGAGTCTGCGCGGGGGCGCTTTTCGCGCCATGAACAAGCAGTCGCCCATAAAAGGGGAGTCGCTTCGGTCCATTCCCGGTACATTTCAGCACCTGTTTCTCCCGGGGAAGGATCCTGCTTATGTGTACTGGATATTGGGGATCATCACCCTGGCCGGCATGCTCCTGCGATACTGGAAGATCGACCAGCCGATCGCCTATGACGAAGCCTATACCTTTATTCACTTTGCCACCCGTGAGTTCAAGCACATCCTCGCCGATTACAGCGCTCCCAACAACCACATTTTCCACACCATGCTCGTGAATATTTCCTATACGCTGTTCGGCGATCGGACCTGGGTCGTTCGGATTCCGGCCTTCCTGGCAGGCACATTGTGCATCCCGGCTGCCTATTTCACCGCCCGCAGGATGTTCAACATCGAGCAGGCCCTGGCCGCTGCAGCGCTGGTCGCCCTGACTCCCTGGTTCGTCGATTACTCGGCCAACGGACGCGGTTATACCCTGATCGTCCTGTTCTCCCTGCTTCTCGCCAACCTGGGCGCCCTGCTCATCCAGGAGCAAAGCCGCCCGGCCCTGGTGGCCTATGCCATCACCTCCGCGCTGGGGTTCTATACCATCCCGATCTTTCTGTATCCCATGGCTGGTGTTTCTCTTTGGGTGTTGACCAGTCTTCTCACATCCGGAGCGCCACGGAGGGTAAGAGCCAACCGGGTGTGGGTTTTCCTTGGCACTTGTGCCGTGGCAGGAATACTGGTACTTTTCCTCTACTCTCCGGTCATACTCTTCGGCACCGGCCTGGATTCGATCACCAGCAACGAGTTCGTCGAGTCGCGGGATGGGGATCTGTTCATCGAGAACCTCCGCCCCCGGGCGGTCCGCACCTGGGAAAGCTGGATGATGGGGATCGGCCAGCCTGCCCGGTATTTGCTTCTGGGCGGCTTTCTCGTTTCCATGTTGTTCCACGGCAAAATCTCAACCCAGCGTCTGCCCCTGCCGCTCTTCCTGATCCTGGCCATTGCCATCCTCCTGGGGCTGCAGCAGGTGGCGCCTCTGGCACGGGTCTGGATATACCTGGAAGCGTTCTACATGATGTTCGCGGGAGCCGGTCTCGCCTGGCTGGCCGGTGTGCTCCTGAACCGGCTGGGAACAGGTCCATCCACGCTTGTACCCGCAGTTACATTGCTGGTTGTAATCGCTGTATTCATCTCTCACTATCTCGATCTGCGGCAGTCTGCTGGCAATCGTGATCGTTCCCCCGAGCAGTACGCGGCTGAGTTCCTGGCCACGCACCTGCAGGCTGGGGATAGGATCCTGGCGGTCGCGCCCGTGGATATCCAGACGGCGTATTATCTTCATATGAACGGGATCTCGTATGATGTTTTTTACCGGGGAGACCACCCGGAACCTGTGGAGAATGCCATTCTCCTCCTCCGGACGGGTACCCGGTACAATACCCCCGAAAGCATACTTGACTTTTACAATCCAACACCCGGTTTCGATCCCGGCTCGTTCCGGCGAGTCTTCGAATACGGGCCGGTCCATGTTTACTCCGCGGACTAGATTGCTCCTGGTGATTTCCAAAAACCTTCTCTTCCCTGTTTTTATCCTTATGCTTACAAGCGCGGGATGTGGCGCTCGTCCGACTCCTGGCGTGTTAACAACCTCCACAGCGGCATTCGCTACAATGACGATTCCTTCCTCTTCAACCCCGGCCCGATCGGAGACACCGCTCCCGCCTCCTCCCCAGCCGACCGCGGCCCCCGTTACCGGGACCACATCCACCCAGGTCAACGTCCGCTCCGAGCCTTCCACGGTCGGGAATGTGCTCGGGATCATCCCGGCCAGCACCACGGTGGAGATCGTCGGCAAGGACCCGGCCGGCAACTGGTGGCAGATCCTCTATCCACAGGGCGCGGACGGCAGGGGCTGGGTCACCGCCCAGTACGTCGTGACGGCGGACCCCTCTCTGATCCCCGTCATTGGTGGTCAGGACCCCGCCTCAGGAAACATGGCCGTCGTCCAGCAGCAGATCAACGTCCGCAGCGGGCCGGGAACCGGATTCAACTCCCTGGGCACCCTCAACCTGCAGGATGTGGTCAGCCTGACCGGCAAGGATGCCAACGGCACCTGGCTGCAGATCGAATTTGCTACAGGGCCGGAAGGAAAGGGCTGGATCAACGCCGGGTTTGTCCAGGCCCAGGGGGTGGAAAATCTGCCTATTGTCACTGAGGGTGGCGAAGTGGTTGGGACCGGCACTCCAACCGGCGTTCCTCCTACCCCGACGCCCACCCTGGTCCCGGCCCCTGTAGACAATGATTCAGCCGAGAATCCCATAGTACGTGTGACATTTGCCCCTACAGGTACACAGACACTGATTTACAATGGAGATGTTTCATCACCCGCCGGGGACGCGGAAGATTGGCTCCAGTTCGTCTCTTTCAGCAGGCAGGTCCGGCTGGAAGTCTCCTGCCTGGGCAGCAACATCGATATCGAGCTGCTCCAAAATGGGAGCTCGCTAGGGAAAACAGCATGTGCCGGTCAGGCTATTATCCCTGTGGAGCCCGATCAGCCCGTACTGCTGCATGTTGTGTCTCCGCCGCAAGGCTCCCTGCATTACACATCCTATAATATAAAGGTAATCACCGTTCCATGAATCGAATCGTGTTCGAAGATATTGCCCACCGGCCGGATGTGCTCCGTCACAAACGACGTATGGGAATGCTCTATGGCATGGCCGTCGGCCTGTCCTTTGCCGCGGCCACCTGGGGTGTGGATGGCTATCTGCTCAACCAGGCCTATGCCTTTTACCCCTGGCTCAAGTTTGTTATTGGAGCCAGCCTGTGCATGATCGCCGGAGGCACCGTTGGCTGGGTAGTGGCCCGATCTGAAAAGGCACTCCTGGGGCTGATCCTATACCTGGGCCTGGGCCTGGTATTCTCCTGGCTTATCGTGGCACTGCCCTTCCAGATCTTTCCATGGGCTGTATCCCTGCTGGATCCCGAGGTGGGAAGTCTGTTGAACTATTCCTTTTACGAAGGCTTCACCTCCCGTTTTGCGATCGCCATTGTCTGGATCTCCCTTTTCGTGGGGTTGACCGGCGTGCTGCAGATCCCACTCACAGAGCCCGCCGCGTTTTCCACCTCCTATTTCGGCAAAGTTGCCCCCCTGCTGGTCTGTTCCGTAGTCATGTTTATCAACGGCGTGATCGTGGACACCCTCAATAATGAACCCCTGCGGACCGCGGTTCTACACATGAACAATACCGTTCAATTCTCGGTGGAGCATATCGGACAGGCGGTGGATCGCGACACCTCCCGCAAGATGCGCATGTCCTCCCTGCGCGCCGTCCAGGATGTCATCGACCAGCCGCGCCGGTTGATCGTCGGCAGCTACGACCAATTCCTCGACCAGATTCATGTGTTGGTCCGCTTCGGGGATACGTGGACGGATTGCGTTGTCGTCTACAACCAGCCGAGTTTTTGTAAATATATCGAGCCGGAAACGCCTTAAATTTGTGCGTTCGTGGGTCCTTTCTCACCATATGAAGCGGTATATTCAACATCTTAAAAGAATTGCGATACTTGTGTCGAATTGTACAAAATAATCTTTTATGGTAGAGTTAATGCAGAATTTCACATTAACGAGGCCAATTGAATGAATGCCGAACGTATCCCTGACATCATCATAGGCAGGCTCCCGGTATATCTTCGTGCCCTGCAGCGACTTTCCCAAAAAGGCATCCAGACCACCTCCTCCCAGGAACTGGGGGAAATCGTGGGTATCTCCGCGGCCCAGATCCGCAAGGATATCTCGCAGTTTGGCGAATTCGGCAAGCAGGGGACCGGGTACTCGATCCCTTTCCTGGTCGAGCGCCTGCGCGACATCCTGAAAGTTGACCGGGTCTGGGATGTAGTCATTGTGGGTATGGGCGATATGGGGCATGCCCTGGCCCGCTATAATGGTTTCACAAATCGCGGCTTCCAGGTCACCATGCTCTTCGACAACGACCCCGGCAAGGTCGGCCAAAAAGTCGGGGACTTTGAGATCCTGGATACGGGCGTGATGGTCGAAAAGATCAAGCAGAACAAGGTCAAGCTCGCTATGCTGACTGTCCCGGCTACCGCTGCACAGGAAATGGCAGACCAGCTTGTGAAGGCCGGCGTGCGGGCGATCCTCAATTACGCCCCCATCAGCCTTAACGTTCCGCCTAACGTACGGGTGCAGTACATCGACCCGGCCACCCACCTGCAGCGAATGACCTACTATCTCGATTAA
>DASUOS010000013.1:0-3608 GCA_036276515.1 Anaerolineales bacterium
GTATCGCCGACGTACGGTGTAACCCCCGTCCCGGAGGTGCCGCCGGTGCTGGAGGATATCGCCGTCATCGTGGACGAGTCGCTGCCGGCCGAGCGGGTCGAAGGCCTCATCAAGCAGACGGGCGGCAAGACCGTGACCCAGGTCCGTCTGTTCGACGTCTACCGCGGCGAACAGATCGGCGCGGGGAAGAAGTCCCTGGCCTACAGTCTCACCTACCAGTCCGACAGGACCATGACCGATGCCGAAGCCGCCGCGATCCGGACAAAGATCGTCAGACGTCTGGAGCATGAGCTGGGCGCAAAACTACGAAGCTAGAACATCACATAACAAGGAGCAATGAAAATGCAAAATAGAACCCTGGGGATCGTCCTGACCGCCGTTAGCGCGTTCATCTGCGGATGTGCCGGATTGTTCAGCTGTATCTGGGGCGGATTGATCGCCACCGGGACCCCGATCGATGTGACCAGCAATGGGATCACAGCCCCGCAGACCTTTTCACCCACGATCGGTTATGCACTGGTCTGCCTGTCCCTGCTTTTTCTGCTGGTGCCGCTGGCTGTCGGATTCTTTACCTTGAGGAAACGCGACCCGGCGATGTGATCTCCACCTTGGAATCAGAAAGCGGCAGCCATGTACGGGCTGCCGCTCTTCTTTTATTCAGAGGGTTTCTAGCGGACCACGATGGTGAGACTCATTCTGCAGAACTCGTTGTCTCCCACGCGCAAGGTCCAGTTGGTGGAGTACGTGCCGGAATCTCTTGGCGCCACCATATCTACACCGAGGTCGGTGGTGTCGCCTGACCGGACGTTGCTGCTCAAGTCATAGCCGGCCACCTTGTGGATCCTGTCGCCGCTGTCGTAAATGAAGTCAATGCTGTTGCGGTCCCACGTCCGCTGGCCGTTGTTTCGTACTCTCCAGACCGCGTCGAAATCGTTACGTGCATCCATGGTCGTTCCATTGGCCGGGCTGACGCTGATAATCTGGCACGAGAAATTCGCGGAGCTGGTCCCACCGCCGCTGCCTCCACTGCCACTCCCGCCGCCGCTGCTAATGAATGTGAACGTGGGAATAACCTGCTGGGTAGGCGTTGAGAGAATAAAGATCACGGTGGAGGTGGCGGTAGGCGAAGGCGTCTCGGTATTCCGCGTGGGTGTGATTGAGGGGGTCAGCGTGGATGTGGGCTGGGCCGCGACAGTCTGGGTGGCGGCCGCGTTGGCCGTCTGGGCAATGAAGGTGTTCACTGCATTCGGGTCGGCCGTTGGGAAGGGCGCTGCTAGCGTTGGCACACAGGCCATCACCAGCGCGATCGCGATGAATGCGTACAGGAACTTCAGTTTACGTGTCGACATGTTTGCTCTCCACACCCGACGGGGTTCGGGCAGCGGGTCGTCCGCTATCTTTCAACCTGGATGGCTGCATAGGGATAGCACAAGCCGCCTTCAACCATATAAACCATGATATACGTACCTGGCTTATCTGGGGCAGTGGCATCGAAACCGACTTCGAACTGTTCGTCCGGCTCCAGCTCGGGGAGCTCGACGATCCGGTCTGGCATCAGCTTGTCGCCGTTGCTGAATTTGAGATCGAGCCCGGCGCGCAGGGTCCGGTTGCCATCGTTGACGATCGTCCACTTAATGTCGACTCTGTCATTGGGCTTGTAGATCGTGTTGTCAATGGGACGGCGGCGGATGATATCGCAGGAGTAGTCCGACTGCGTGGTGGTGCCTCCACCGCCACCGCCACCGCCGGAAACGGCTGTCGACGTTGGCAGGGAGATGGCCGTCGGTGTATCCAGGGGTGCAACAGCCGTGGGCGTGTCCACCAATACTTCGGTCGCGGTGGGAAGCGGGGTTTCCGTGGCAGGGGGGACCGCCTCGGCGGTATCCAGGTTCTGGGAAGCGACAGTCAGTGCGACGGAGGTCGCGACCTGATTGGCCACTTCCTGGGGATCAGCGGTAGGCACCTGTCCGGGTGCGCAGGCCGCCAGCAGGAGGGTGACCGCCAGTGCGGTGAATACGATCTGCCTCATGGATTGTTTCATGCTGTACTTCTCCTTGGTTTGTTCATTGCTCGGTCTTTTTGGGAGAGCCATCTCCAATGCCCAGCGGCTGCCATTTCTTCTCGTCCTTCAGCCGGTGCTGGATGCCCTGGCGCTCGTGGACCTCATCGAAGCCTTCAGGCTTGATGAACATCTGGTCGCCTTCGAGCAGTCCGTGAATGCCAGCCTGGCCAGGTTCCGAACGTTTCTCTCCCTTGAACTTGGCTGCGTCGCTCGGGAGGTAATCGGTTGGCTCTTCATAGGATGTGACATACCCTTCATAGTTGCGCAGGATGACCTTGTGGTCCGACATGCTCAACAGATAGTTAGGCATGACAGGGATCTTCCCGCCGCCGCCGGGCGCGTCCACGATGTACTGCGGCACGGCGTACCCGGAGGTATGTCCGCGCAGGCCTTCCATGATCTCGATGCCCTTGGCCACCGGGGTGCGGAAATGTCCCGAGCCCTCGACCAGGTCGCACTGGTAAAGGTAGTACGGCCGCACCCGGATGCGCACCAGGTCCTGGACGAGCTTGCGCTGGATGTGGACGTTGTCATTTACGCCCGCCAGCAGCACGGACTGGTTGCCAAGCGGAATACCTGCTCTAGTAAGACGATCACAGGCCTGTTCCAGTTCCAGCGTGATTTCATTCGAGTGGTTGACGTGAATGTTCAGCCAGAGCGGGTGGAATTTGGCCAGCGTATCACACAGCTCCTGGGTAATACGCATAGGCATAAAGACCGGGACGCGCGAGCCAATGCGAATGATCTCGATATGCGGAATCTCACGCAGACGGCCGAGCAGCTCTTCAAGGATCCTGGGAGCGAGCACGAGCGGATCGCCGCCCGAGAGCAGGACGTCGCGCACCTGCGGGGTGCGCTTGAGGTATTCGATCTGCATCTCGAAATCCTGGCGGTTGAAGGTCTGGCCCGGGTCGCCTACGATGCGCGAGCGCGTACAGTAGCGGCAGTAGGAGGCGCACTGGGTCGTCACGAGCATCAGCACCCGGTCCGGGTAGCGGTGGACCAGGCCGGGGACAGGGGAATGGCGATCCTCGGCAAGCGAATCTTCCATCATCGCGGTGAATGACTGCATCTCCTCGGCGAGCGGGATGATCTGCTTGCGGGTTGGGTCGTCGGGATCGTTCGGGTCGATCAGCGAGATGAAATAGGGGGTAATGTCGACGCGGAACAGGCCGCTGGTGTTCAGCGCTTTGCGCTCCGAGTCGGTCAGGGGCAGAACTTTTTCGATCTCTTCGGCAGTGTTGAGCCTGTGGCTCAGCTGCCAGCGCCAGTCGTTCCATTTTTCATCCGGAACGTCGGCGTAAATGGGCGCACGTTTTGAAACAAACGGTGTAGGCATGGGATTTCCTCCGAAATTAAGGTTAAAGTTTGGGTATTCGATCAGGTATTAAGCGGATAACACACGATGCGGAGGATCATGATCGGGCCTGAAAAAACCGGCAAACGTTATCTTCATGAGGGTATTGTAAGAGCAAACAAAATGCAGGTCAATGACTACATGAGTAGGGGATGTTCGACCCTTTATAATCCCTGTGGAACCGGACCG
>DASUOS010000014.1:0-10063 GCA_036276515.1 Anaerolineales bacterium
GGTGCCGCCCAGCATCATCGCGCCCGAACAGCACTCTTCATGGATGATGGCCGGGATGCCCAGCCGGGTATTCTCCCGGAGAAATTTCTGCAAACGATTGCCGGCCTTTGCCGCATTAACCGGGTCCAGGGTGGAGCCGCCCGCCACGCGCGTGATCTGCCCAATTCCGTGCTGGAGCCTGGCGGCGATCTTTTCCTGGTCCAGCAGGCCATTCGTCTGCAGGTCCCACATCCAGTACGAGCCGATCTGGGCGAGCTTTTCGTCCAGGGTCATTTGAGAGAGCAGTGTCTCTACACGTTTTTCGATGGAATCCATGTAAATCCCTTGTCAGTCCTGACGAACCGCGGAGACACTTTGGGAGTACCTCCGCGGTCCAAAATTATCGTATTCCCAGCAGCACTTCGACCGTCAGCTGGTCAAGCCGCTCATACTTGAGCCCGCGCTGGCTGATAGCCAGGCGGTCAAAGGCCTGGGCCTTCAGCGCATCCGCTTTCTCGGCGCTGTATTTTCCGAAGTAGCGGCTCAGCGAGCCATCGTCGGCGTTGATCTCCGCCACCAGCGACTGGATCTCCGCATCCGCATTCCATTGGGCGGCCTTCTCCTTGAGGATCAGGTAGGTCCGCATGCAGCCGCGGGCAAAGTCCTTGACCCCTTCATAGTCCTCGGTGCGGTAGGCATGCGCATCGAAGTGACGGCTGCCGTCGTAGCCGTTGTCTTCGAGCAGCTTCACCAGGAAGAACGCGCTCTTCAGGTTGACCGCCCCAAAACGGAAGTCCTGGTCGTAGCGGCCGAAGGCCTGGTCGTTCAGATCGATGTGAAAGAGCTTGCCGGACTCGAGCGCCTGGGCAACACCGTGGACGAAGTTAAGCCCCGCCATGTGCTCGTGGGCCACCTCCGGGTTGACGCCGACCATCTCGGGGTGGTCCAGCGTTCCGATGAAAGCCAGCATGTGGCCGGTGGTCGAGTTATAGATGTCGCCGCGCGGCTCATTGGGCTTGGCCTCGAGGGCAAACTTGAGATCATATTTCTTATCGAGAGCGTACTCGCACAGGAAGTTCATCGCCTCCCGCGAGCGCTTGATGGCTGTGATGGGATCCTTGGCCGCGTCGGTCTCTGTCCCTTCGCGGCCGCCCCAGAAGACATAGATCTTCGCGCCCAGCTCCACACCCAGGTCGATGGAGTTCATAGTTTTCTGGAGGGCGTAGGCGCGCACGTTCGGATCGTTGGAGGTGAAGGCGCCGTCCTTGAAGACCGGATCGGTGAACAGGTTGGTGGTCGCCATCGGGACGACGAGTCCCGTCTCGTCGAGGGCGGCCTTGAAGTCCCGGACGATCTGGTCCCGCTCAGCAGGGGTCGCATCGATGGGCACCAGGTCGTTGTCGTGCAGGTTGACGCCCCAGGCGCCGACCTGCGCCAATAGATGAACCAGCTCAACCGGGGATTTGACGTCCCGGACCGGACCGCCGAACGGGTCGCGGCCGGGATTGCCGACCGTCCACAAACCGAATGTGAATTTGTGTTCGGGACGGGGTGCATAATCGCTCATGAGGTTTTCCTTTCCAGAGAAGGCGAGTGGCTGACAGGAGATATTATCATCCAATTTCAGGTGCAATCCAAGGTGAAACGGTCTCCATCCTCGCAAGCTGACGTATACCACCCTCGTCAAATAGTATAATTTTGTAACTTCTGGCCGGGCAAAACATGCTTTAAATCAGTGATTTTTCCCCTTAATTTGCCCTACAATGTAAACATGTGTCCGGTCTGGTCAAATTAGTTGTGACAAAAGTTCAATAATGATCACTTTCACCACCCGCCAGCGAGAAATATTGAGGATCATCCTGGATGCCAACAGGCCGATCGGTTCTGTAGAGCTGGCCAGGATGCTCAAGATCACCCCCCGGCAGGTGAACTACAGCATGAAGGGCGTGAAAGTCTGGCTGCAACAGAATGGACAGGACCTCCACGTACTGCCCGGAGTTGGGTTTCAGGTCGATGTGACCCCCGACCAATCTCATGCCCTGGTCCAGAAGATCAGTGTCCATTCGGGTGTCCAGATCATTCTTTCTGTGAGTCAACGTCAGCAGCTGCTGGCGTTGTTTTTATTATCCTGCCGGGAACCGGTCATCCTGGCCCAGCTGGAACAGCTCTCGCACGTCTCACGGATGACGATCCTGAAGGACCTGGATGAGATCGAAGCCTGGCTGGAAAGCCAGAATATCCAGCTGATCCGCAAGCCGCATTTCGGCATCCAGATCTCAAGCGGGGAGCTCGAATGCCAGCAGGCACTGGTGAAATTATTGTGGGGAGAAACCGTCATCAGCCTCGACCCCATTACCGAGATCACCCATGCAGACGGGTTGACCTTCACCCTGCGCGGCGACGCCCGCCTCCTGCCGCTGGTCGCCCAGGTCAACGAATATCTGTCGGGCCTGAAAATAAGGCGGTCGATTGGCCTGGTTGCAAAAGCCGAGGAGCAGCTGGGAGGCCGCTTTACCGACGATGCGGTCCTGCATCTCGCCCTTGTATTTGCGGTCAAGGCCAGGCGGGTCATGATGGATGCCCATCTCCTCCTGGAGGAGACCCTGCTCAACACCATTCAATCGTCAGGAATGTGGACGGTTGCCTCCTACATCGCCGGCAAGCTTGGGCGCGAAACCAGCGCAACCTGGACTCTGGCCGACACTGCCGGCCTGGCCATGGAAATGATGTCCGCCCCGCGCAATGAAGTCTTCCCGGGCGAGCTGGAGCACGAGAGCGGTCCCTCTGAGCTGTACAGCCGCCTGCTGGACCATATCGGCCTGTCGTTCAATATTCAAAAATTAAAGAATGACCACACCCTGCTCAAGGGTTTGATCAACAATATTGTGCCTGCCTGTTACCGGCAGCAGTTCAAGCTCTGGTTCCCGGTCGAGCTGAACAAGGCCAGCCTGCCGGAGAGATATGAGCAGGAATACGTTGTCGCCCAGCAGCTTTCCGAGATTGTGTTCGAGTACACGTCCGTTCGCCTGCCGCAGACGGAGATCAACAGCCTGGCCGTCCTGCTGCGAGCCGCCTACATCCGCAACCGGCCCTATCGCTTCGAGCGGGTGGTCATCATCTGTCCCAGCGGGATGGCGACAGCCCAGCTCCTGATGGCGCGCCTGCACGCCCGCTTCCCCAACCTCAGCAACATGGAAGTCGTGTCCCTGCGCGACCTGACCCCTTCCCTGATCTCCTCCGCCGATCTCGTACTGACGACCATCCCCTTATCGAAACAATATACGGGGATTCCGAAAGTGATCCAGGTCCATCCGCTGCTCATGCCGGAGGATATCGAGACGATCACACGGTTCTTAAGTCAATGACTTTTTTGGTTACCCGGCAGTGTTCCGACCACTGCCCGTAAAACGGAAGGCTTCCACAGGAACCTCCGGCATTTTGAAAGGCCTGGTCCCAGGCAATCAACCAAAACCCGAAAGGAGATTTGAAATGCGAGAAAAGTTACAACAATTTGGAGGCTTCATGGCCGGCATGGTCATCCCCAACATCGGCGCAATCCTGGCCTGGGGCTTGATCACAGCCTTCTTCATCCCGACCGGCTGGATCCCGAACGAAAAATTTGCCGAGCTGGTCGGCCCGATGATCGTGTACCTGCTGCCCCTGCTCATCGGCTACACCGGCGGCAAGATGGTTCATGATGTACGTGGTGGCGTGGTCGGTGCGGCCGCGACCATGGGTGTCATCGTCGGAGCTGACATTCCCATGATCCTGGGCGCCATGATCATGGGCCCGCTCGGCGGCTGGGCCATCAAGAAGATCGACGAGGCCTGGGAAGAGAAGATCCCGGTTGGCTTCGAGATGCTCTTCAACACCTTCTCGGTTGCCCTGGTGGCCGTTGTGCTGATCCTGATCGCCAATGTCGTCATTGGACCGGTGGTGGTCAGCCTGAGCAACGCGGCGGGCGCTGTCGTCGACTGGCTGGTGAAAGCCCGCCTGCTGCCGCTGGCTGCCATCATTATCGAACCGGCCAAGATCCTGTTCCTGAACAACGCCCTCAACCACGGCGTGCTGGGACCGCTGGGTGTGATCTCTGCCCAGGAAACGGGCCGCGCGGTCCACTTCCTGCTCGAGACCAATCCCGGACCGGGCCTCGGCCTGCTGATCGCTTTCTACATCGCCGGCAAAGGTATGCTCAAGCAGTCCTCTACAGGCTCGATGGTCATCCACTTCCTGGGTGGGATCCATGAGATCTACTTCCCCTACGTGCTGGCTCACCCCATCATGCTCCTTTCGGTGATCGCCGGTGGCTTTGCAGCGGACCTGTGGTTCGTGATCTCCGGCGCCGGCCTGGTGGCGACTCCTTCCCCCGGATCGATCTTTGCCTACCTGGCCGTCATCCCGCCCGGACAGCATTTCGCCGTCCTGACCGGTGTGCTGATCGGCGCTGCGGTCTCTGCAACAGTGGGTGTCCTCATCCTGCGACTCAACCCTGTCAAGGAAGAGGCGAGCGAAGAAGAGACTGTCACAGTGGGTGCAGTTCCCGGCCTGGCTTAAGCGCGACGAAGATCAGGTTGTATTGAAACAGCAGGTGCGGCAGTCCCTCTTCGCAGCAAATTATACTGCTGCCGCACCTGCCCCAATCATTGCTAGGAGAATCCAAAATGTCCCAATCGATTTCCGCCGACCAGGTCAAGACCATTATTTTTGCCTGCGAAGCCGGGATGGGGTCCAGCCTGATGAGCGTCAACTCGCTCAAGAAGAAGTTGAAGGCGGCCCAGATCTCGAACGTGACCGTCGTGCACAAGCCGGCGCGTGAGATCCCCGCCGACGCCCAGGTTGTCATCGTCCATAAGGGACTTGCCAAAACAGCTCGCGCGAAAGCGCCGAATGCCGTCGTGGTGGCTTTCAACCATTTTCTCAACGATCCGGTCTTCGACAAGCTGATCAAGTCTCTCGTCGATAAGACGGAGATCATCTCCACCGAAGTCTAAGGTGAGCCATGCCTATCCTTGCGAAGGAACGAATCTCACTTCAGGCAAGCGCTTCTGATAAGGCGGATGCCATCCGCAAGGCTGGCGAGCTGCTTGTGAAATCGGGCTGCGTCCTGCCGGAGTATGTGGATGGAATGCTCAAGCGCGAAGAGTCCATGTCCACCAGCCTGGGAAACGGGGTTGCCATCCCGCACGGCGTGTACGAGAACCGCGATCACATCCTGCAGACCGGCATTTCCGTGCTGCAGCTGACGAATGGCGTGGACTGGGAGGATGGCGAGAAGATCTTTATGGTCATCGGCATTGCCGCTTCGGGAGATGAACACGTGGGAGTGCTCTCCAACCTCGCCGAAGTGATCGATGACGAAGAAGCGCTTGCCGAGCTTTTGAAAACCACAGATCCCGATGTGGTTGTGAGATATCTCGGCGAAAAACAACCTTCCTAAATCCGCTTTTTCGCATGGGTGTTGTCCCATGCAGAATGACAGAGTCTGCCATGAAACAGGTCGAACTGGTCATCCAAAATCAAACCGGGCTGCACGCCCGTCCTGCCAAGGTGCTGGTCGCTCTTGCCAAGCAATTCAAGTCCACGATCAGTCTCCTCCATGGCGCAAAGAAGGCCAATGCCAAGTCGATGGTCTCGGTGCTGACCCTGGGCGCCATCCGTGGAAGTGAGATCACCGTCCAGGTCGATGGAGTGGATGAAGAGACGGCCATTATGGAGCTGGAAGCCGCGATCCGTGCTGGATTAGGGGACAACGATGTGCACGCCGGGCCTGCCCCCGTCAAAAAGGAAACACCGGTTGCCATCCCGGAAGTATTGGAAGCTTCCGAGCCCGGTGTGATCAAAGGCGTGGGTGCCGCGCCGGGCATCGCCGTGGGTCCCGTTTTCCATTTTCAACAGGTGGAGATCGATCTCGACCAACACGAGACACAGCGGGCCGAGGGGCAGATGAGCCTGGCCGAGGCGCTGGACTGCGCCAAGATACAGCTTACAGAGCTCCACCAGGAGATGACCAAGAAGAAACTGGGCGCCGAAGCGGCGATCTTCGAGGCCCACATGGAACTGCTGGAGGATCCGGACCTGGCGGAAGCCGTTCAGGAGCGCGTGAACAGGGGACAAAGCCATGCCCGGGCCTGGAAGGAAACATTCGAGGAACGCGCCCTTTCCATTGCAGCGCTCAGCGATCCTCTGCTCGCAGCACGGGCGATCGATCTACGCGACGTGGGCAAGCGCGTCCTGCGCCTGATGCTGGGTCTGGGCAGGGACAACCCTTCGGCGCCGGACAAACCGGTCATCATCATTGCCCGCGAGCTTTCCCCTTCGGATACGGCGTCCTTCGATACAGAACGCGTGCTTGGCTTCGGCATCGTCGAAGGCGGACCCACTTCCCATATTGCCATCCTGGCGCGGGCGCTGGGACTGCCGGCCATCGTCGGCGTGGACGAGTCGATGCTGGCGCTGGAGGACGGCACGCCGGTCATCCTGAACGGCAACGACGGCACGCTGACGGTCAATCCGGCTGCCGATGTGCTGGAGCGCTCGAAGCTCTCGCAGAAGCGCTGGCTGGAATACCGCCGCTTCGCGCAGGAGCAGGCATCCCAGCCTGCCACCTCCCTGGATGGAAAACGCGTCGACGTCACGGCAAACGCGGGCTCGATCGCCGACGCCGCTGAAGCCATGAAAATGGGCGCGGACGGCATCGGCCTCCTGCGTACAGAATTCCTGTTCCTCGAGCGAACCACTGCGCCGGGCGAGGAGGAACAATTCAATGTATATCGTGCCATCGCTGAGACGATGAACGAACTGCCGGTGATCGTCCGCACCCTGGATATCGGCGGGGATAAGCCTCTGCCGTATATCCAGCTCAAGACGGAATTGAATCCGTTCTTGGGCGAGCGTGGGATCCGGCTGTGCCTGAACCGGCCGGAGCTGTTCCGTGAGCAGCTGCGTGCCATCCTGCGCGCTGCTTCGCATGGAAATCTACGCATCATGTTCCCCATGGTCAGCGATATCGCCGAGCTGCGCCAGGCGCGAGCATTGATCGATGAACTGCGCGGCGAGCTGAAGGCCCCGGAAGTGCAGATCGGGATCATGATCGAAGTCCCGTCGGCGGCGCTGATGGCAGATGTCTTCGCCCCGGAGATCGACTTCTTCTCGATTGGCACCAACGACCTGACCCAGTACACTCTGGCCATGGACCGCGGCAATCCGGCGCTGGCAGCGAAGCATGATGGTCTTCATCCTGCCGTGCTGCGTCTGATCGCCATGACCATCGATGCCGCCCACAAACATGGCAAGCGCGCCGACATCTGCGGCGAGCTGGGTTCCGACCCGGCAGCCATCCCAATCCTGCTCGGGCTGGGGATGGATGAATTGAGCGTGAGCATACCCTCTGTACCCACAGTCAAGGCACAGGTCCGCACGTTGAAAATCAACGAGCTGCAATCGCTGGCGCGTGAAGCGCTCAATTGTTCGACCGCGCAGCAGGTGCGTGAGCGGGTCAGGAAACAACTGCATTCTTAAACAACAGAAATTAACCATAGGGACACGTAGAAGATAAAGTGCCGCCATGGTTCACAACGTCTTCAATCTCCTGACCTTGAAAACCGGTGCGAAGGAAACAGATCAGGACCACAAAGGAAACCATCATGGGAGAAAAATATCAAGCGTATCGTTCGCTGAACTATAGAATGCCCGAAAAGACCTGGGCCTGGAATCTATACGGGGCGGGACTCGAGAACATGGGACGCGGGGGCGCACCGGAACCGTTTTCTGTCCCGGAGCCGGATGACGACCAGCTGCTGGTCCGGATCGACAGCATTGGTGTGTGCTTCTCGGATGTCAAGATCCTCAAACAGGGCGGCAGCCATCCCAAGCTGTACAACCGCGACCTGTCGGTGGAGCCCACCCGCCTGGGCCACGAGACGTCTCTGACCATCGTTAAGGTGGGCAAGAATTTGCAGGAGAAATATAAGTCCGGCCAGCGGCTCGCCGTCCAGCCGGATATCTACCAGCAGGGCAAGAGCACGGCTTATGGCTACACGATACCCGGCGGTTTGATCCAATATCACCTGATCGGCGATGAAGTCCTCAAAACCGACGCAGGCGCCTGCCTCCTGCCGGTCGAAGATGACATGGGCTATGCCGAGTCTGCCCTGCTCGAGCCGTGGGGCTGCGTGGTGGCGGCCTATACCCAGCGCCGGAGGCTGACCCCCAAACAGGGTGGGACCATGTGGATCATCGGCCAGCCGGGCGATGGGACAGAATATACATTTTCCGCGGGACTGGATGCATCCTCCACGATCGTGCTGACCGATGTGCCTGAGTCCGTCAAAAAGCTGGCCGCTTCCACCCAGGCCAATATCGTTGAACGGAACGGACTGACTACCGGCGATTTCGAAGCGTTGAGCAAGGAACTAACGAGCGGCGGCTTCGACGATATCGTCATCCTCCGCCCCACTTCGGCAGAGACGGTCGGCCAGATCGCGCGCTTCATCGCCCGCCGGGGCACCTGCAACATCATCGGTACTGAGCCACTGGATGGGCTCGTCCAGGTGGACCTGGGCCGGCTGCACTACGATTACATCGCCTTCCTCGGGAATAACACAAGCGATATTGCCGCCTCCTACGGAGAGGCGCGCAACCGCTGCGAGCTGCGGCCGGGCGGCTCAACCGTGTTCATCGGCGCCGGCGGCCCCATGGGACAGATGCACGTCCAGCGCGCCCTTGAATTGCCGGATGGCCCAAAGCTGGTCATTGCCACAGAGATCAGCGACGAGCGCCTGCAGACCCTGAGCGATATGTTCACGCCTCTGGCAGAAAAACATGGCCGCAGACTTTTGTTCTTCAATCCCACTACAACCAGGCAATCCTTCCGTGATTTCGTCATGGACGCCACGGAGGACGAAGGCGTGGACGATGTGGTCGTCAGTGTGCCGGTCGCTTCGTTGATGGAAGAGGGCGACACGGTCATGAAGCCGGATGGAATGCTGGTGCTCTTCGCCGGCGTTCCCAACGGCACGCTTGGCGCGGTCAACCTGAGCAATGTCTATCTTTCGAATGCCCAGTACACCGGGACATCGGGTCTAACCATCGACGATCAGGCCTCGGTCATGGCGCGGCGGGTCGCAGGGACGCTGTCTCCCGGGCGTTCGGTGGCGGCCATTGGCGGGCTGGAGACGGCAGCCGAGGCGATCGAATCGGTCATCGAGGGGAAGTATCCCGGCAAGGTGGTCATCTTCCCGCAGATCCATAACCTGCCGTTGACCGGATTGAAGGAGCTCAGGGAACGCCTGCCGCAGGTCGCCGAAAAACTGGGCGAAGACCTGATGTGGACAAACGAAGCCGAAGAAGCGCTGATCGAAGCCCTGTGGGAAAAACCGGAATGATCTACACGGTCACCCTCAACCCGGCCGTCGACCGCGAGCTGACCGTACCCGCCATGGAATTCGATTCCGTGCTGCGGGCAACCGAGGCGCGGGTGGACTTCGGTGGAAAGGGCTTCAACGTCTCGCGCCTTCTCAAAGGACTCGGAGCCGACAGCACCGCCGTCGGCTTTCTCGGGGGGCGCGCCGGGGAGCTGCTGCAGGACGGCCTGCAAAGCCTGGGCATCGGCACGGATTTTGTCTGGGTGCCCGGCGAGACGCGCACCAATGTCAGCATCGTGAACCAGGCTCATGATCACTACCTCAAGGTCAACGAGAAGGGACCGCTTGTCAGTGAAGAAAAACAAACAGAGCTCCTGGAGAAGATCGATTCGCTGGCAGCGCAGGGAGACTGTTGGGTGCTGGCCGGCAGTCTGCCACCGGGCATAGCGGACGATTTTTATGCCCGCATCGTGAGCGTGCTTACCAAACATGGAGCGAATGCGATCCTCGATACCAGCGGCGAGTCCCTGCGGCTCGGCTGTCTGGAGCAACCTTTTCTCGTCAAGCCGAATGCGGAGGAAGCGAAGGCGCTCACGGGCCTTCCGATGGAATCTCCGGTTGAGATCGCCGCGGCCACTGCAGAGATACGCCGGCTCGGCGCGCAGAACGTGGTCATCTCGATGGGCAAGTCGGGCGCCCTCCTGAACACAGCGGAAGGAACC
>DASUOS010000015.1:0-13051 GCA_036276515.1 Anaerolineales bacterium
CTTCCTCGGCGCCTTTCTTCGGATCTTTCTTTGCGGGAGCCGGTTTCTCAGAATCCGGCGCTTCTTCCACTTTGACGCCCTCGGGCGCAACAGCGACCGCTGCTTCAGCATCGACAGGCGCCGCTTCCGGCTCAGCGACTGCTTCGGCAACAAGTTCGGCTTCCGGCTCAACAGGAGCTGGCTCAGGGAAGGTCAGCGCGGCGAGCGTCTCTTCGATGTTCTGCATGGCCTTTGGACCGATACCCGGCAGGCCGAGCACGCGGTTCTGGTCCATCTTCATAGACATCATCAGGGCGCCGACCGTGTCGAGTCCCGCTTCGACGAGAATGTTGAAGACGTGTTCCTTCAGGCCGATCCCTTCGAGAGGCATGCCAAATGCCGCCGTCGGGACTTCTGAGCGGGCGCTGGCGGTCCGTTCTTCGACGGCGCGGGCCGCATCTTCCTTGATCTGGATCGTGCGGCGCTCGACGCGGTCCACAAACTGGCCGATCAACGTATATTCTTCCGGGGTGACCGGGCGGTTCTCAGCCTTCTTGGCCAGTACTTCTTCCACCTGCGGGATCATCTCCACAACGTTCGGCAGGAGGCCGCTCAGCTCGGAATCGGTGCGCAGCTTCTGTACGGCGTCTCCTGCAGCTTCCGCCAGGGATTTGATGTCGATGCGCCAGCCGGTCAGCTTGGCGGCCAGACGGGCATTCTGCCCATCGCGGCCGATGGCCAGGCTAAGCTGGTCCTCCCCAACGACTACGGTCGCGGTGCGGTTGCCCTCCGCTTCAGAGAGGTAGACGCCGCTAACGCGGGCCGGGCTGATGGCCTTGGAAATATAAACAACGGGATCCTGGTCCCACTGGATGATATCGATCTTTTCATCGTGCAGTTCCTTGACGATGGCCTGGATGCGCACGCCCTTGATCCCCACACACGCGCCGACCGGATCCACGCCTGCCTGGGTGGCCATCACAGCCACTTTGGCACGGGCGCCGGGCTCGCGGGCAATGGCGCGGATCTCCACCACGCCATGATAGATTTCAGGAACTTCGTTCTCAAGCAGGCGACGCAGGAAGTTGCGGTGAGCACGCGAGAGCACGATCTGCGGTCCGCGGGAGCCATCCTTCACTTCCAGCACGACGGCGCGCACGCGGTCATGCAGCTTGAAGCGCTCGCCGGGGATCCGCTGGTTGCTCGGCAGAACCCCTTCCGCCTTCATGTCCAGACCCAGGGTTGTTGCCTGGGCGTTGGTCGCCTGGACGATGCCGCTGACGATCTCGCCGACCTGGCGCTCGAAGTACTGCATCTGGTTCGAGCGCTCCGCTTCACGGATGCGCTGCTGGATCACCTGGCGGGCGGTCTGGGCGGCGACGCGGCCAAAGTCGGCGGGGGTCGTCTCGACGACGACCATGTCACCCAGCTGGGCTTCAGGATTGACCTTGCGCGCCTCGTCGAGGAGCACCTCGGTCTTGGGCTCCTGAACGTCCTCCACAACTTCCTTTTCGGCGTAGACCATCACCTTGCCGGTCTCGGGATCGATCTTGGCTTCCACATGCTGGGCCGTGGACGCGTTGACAGCCCGCCGATAGGCCGAAACCATCGCGGACTCGATCGCTCCCAGGATGATCTCCTTGGAAAGCTGCTTTTCCTCCAGGACTTCGTTGAAAGCCAGGGCGAACTCGTTCTTTGACATGCTTACTGCTCCGTGTTAATCCTTATTACAAGCAGAAAAGTGGGGGCTGCCCACTTCTCGGTGCGTGCGGTGCTCGATTCAAACTACAAACCGGATTCTAGCACAGTGGATTAAAACTTGCAAGATATAATCAACACATGCATCCACGAAACCTCGACAAAGCAGCCCTGCGCGGTGAGCCATCCTACGTCTGGCGGGCGGGACAGCAGCGGCGGCTGGAGATGATCGTCCACGCCGCGGGAGAACGGATTAAGGGCAGAATTCTGGAAAACGGCTGTGGGGTGGGAATGTACGTCGAGCACCTCTCCCCGTTGGGAGGCCAGGTCACCGGTCTGGAATATGACTTCGAGCGCGCCGTCGAAGCGCATGTCAACTCTCCACACATTGTCAACGCTGCGGGGGAATTCCTGCCGCTTCCCGCATCGACCTTTGACCTGATCCTCAGCCACGAAGTGATCGAGCACGTACAGGATGACCGCGACGCGATCCGCGAGATGGTCCGTGCCCTCAAGCCAGGCGGACGCCTGACCCTGTTCTGCCCAAACCGCGGCTATCCCTTTGAGACCCATGGCATCTATTGGCGGGGGAGCTATCGTTTTGGCAATAAATTCTTTGTCAATTATCTGCCGCGTTCCCTGCGGGATAAGCTTGCCCCTCATGTGCGTGTCTATTCCAGAAAGGATCTGGAGAAACTTTTCGAAGGCCTGCCTGTTGCCTTTATAGAGCGCACGATCATCTTTGGAGCGTACGACAATATCATCGCCAGGTTCGGACCTCTGGGGACAGCCGTGCGCGGCGCTCTCCAATTTCTCGAAAAGACACCTCTTAAAATATTTGGCTTATCCCATTTCTGGGTTGTGGAGAAAACCAAGGAGTAGTGCTGTATGCCAGCCTGGAAAGCGATCAAGTTCTTGCTTTGAGCGGCCAGACCTTGACCGGCCGGCTGTGCACGGCGCTGAACATCGCGCCATAACCGATGCCGTGACGCAGCTCGCTGGAGGTCACCTGCTGGACATTCAAAACGGAATGCCGCTTCTGGAAACGGGACCAGCCCAGTTGTTTGAGCGTCTCCACAAGGCTTTTGTCCAGGTTTTTCCCAAAGGACCTGACCGCGCTCAACAGGCGAGGCACCTTTACAAGCAGGTGGATCGACCCATCCCAGCGCTCACGGCTCTCCATCCACGATTCATCGAAACTGTATACCGCCTGTACAGCTGGCTGCCAGGCAGCCAGCTTTTGAGCAACGCGCTGCTCGAGCGACCGCTTAAAGGCCTGAACGAATTCGATCCGCTGACTTAAGAAGCGTACATCCGTGCTCCTGATCAAGGGGTGCAGACGGGCCAGGGCATCCTCCAGCGCTTTTGCGCAGAGTACATTCGCTGCCTGACCAAATTCCGCGGGGGGACGATCTGCATGTTCCACCTGTTTCCCCCATCCCAAGTTGTTTAAAGCATTCATATCGAGTGTTCCACATATAAATTAAATTTCCACGAAGTACCAGGAATTCACACAGAGCCTGAATGGCTGTGCTTTATATCCTGCTTAACGAGATAGGCCACGCTGTGTCACTGATGTGACTCTATGTTCTTTTTCTCCACAAGTGGAGGATAGAGTTCTGTACTAACGCCCCAAACAATAGCAGGACCAGCGGGTCCAGTGCAAAGCGGAAGCGGTTATTCTCCCCCAGGTCAGTAAAGTTTGCCATGATTGTGAAGTAGATGATGGTCAACGTGATATAGGCAACGACGGCCAGAGTGGCATAATTCAGTTGTCGGTCCTTGAGAATCAGCCTCAAGCCATATAACGTCGCCGCGGCATAAGCGATGACAAGTCCCCAGCCGATGTATTTTGGATCGGCGTCCCAGCGCGTGCGTGGATCCTCCCCGTAGCTGCTCTGCTGGAGATAGAAGACCCGATCCCACCAGGATTCGAGCCCCGGCGCCGGTTTATCCTTCAACAGCAGGTAATCGCTGCTCGAATGGAAGTAGATCGAGAAGCCCTGCCTGACCGACGTGAGATAAAGGTCCGGGCGGGAGCGAATATAGTTGATCGCATCTCTGGTCATCCGTTTCGAGAGATCAATATAGAACGTGTGGTTGAAGTTGACAGCCCCTGTGGATTTAAAGGACTCGTCCAGCACAGGGATTCCGACTGGCGGAGGGACAGGCATAAATCCCCGATAGTCCTCCGTCGACCGGAACGCTTCGACGACGGGATAAGGGGAAAGGGTTCCCTGCTCGATCAATTCGTCACGGACCGATTCGGGTGTCAGTGGGGATAAAAACGTCACATGCGACAGGTTCATCCCCATCCAGGACGAGGCGCCAAAACTGCCAAACAAATAGTAATTCTTCGCATACCAGCCTGTCACAACCAGCAGAGAGAGTAAGCTGATCAGGATGAGTCTGCGCCAGTCCCCGTAAAACACCCCGACCAGGGCGATGACCGCCAGCATCCAGACCAGGTGGAAAAGCGCCCAGGTCAGGCACAGGCTGGCGATCAGGCTGAAAAATCCGAATCCCCACCAGGAGTTCTCCATTTCCAGGAATTTGCTCAGCGCAAGCGCCGAGAGAACCAGGAGCAACGCAACAGGGTAGGTGTAAAAGTACAGGTGCTCATACATGACCGTCGCCGGGCTGACGATGAACCAGCCAGCAAGCAGTGCGCTTACCCAGCGGTTCAGCCCCATGCGCAGACCCAGCCAATAGAGAGCCAGGGAAAAAACCAGGCCAAGCCCCAGAAACAAATACTGGTAAATTCTCGATTGTGGGGAAAACTGTTGATAAAGCAAACCCGTGAATAGATTGAAGAGCGGCGGCTGGCTGTGTAGGTACCACAGGCTTTCGAATAACCGCTCCTTCAGGAGCAGCGGATCGATGAATTGATAGAAATAACGGGGAGGTGTGTTGTCAAAGCGCAGCCCAGCACCGCTGTACCACAGACGCGAGACGATGAAGGAGAACGCGACAAATACAGGTGGAGCGAAGGAAGCCAGCTTTGTTTTCAAGCCAGGTTATTCAAGATTCTTGCGAAAATCGTAGATCCCGTCTTTCACTTCCCATTTCTTCCAGCAGTTCGTACACTGAAGATGGGTCTTTTCATCGGTGAGGCCATAGTAGCCGCAGTCCGGGCATTTGAAGACCATCATCGGGTTGGCCATGGAGGGACGAGTCTCGATACCATGGGGATTACGGGCCGTCTTGCACGCCCGGACGAACACGCTGGGCGATAACTGCCAGAACGCGCCTGTCCACTGGAATAGCGAATCCAGAGATACAAGCAGAGGGGTAGGAATCAGGCGCTTCAAAAACCCCACGCGGAAGTGCGAAAGTGTCAGCGTTCTTTCGATCGTGAATCCCAGGTCCTTCAGCCAGTTTCGAATGGCTTTCGGGTGGAAGTCGAAGTTGAGCTTCACGAACTCAACAGGCTCGAGCGTGAACGGGTTCCAGGGCTGCCTGCCCGTCAGATAACGCAGGATGGCCTTGAGATTGAGCTTGTTGGCATATTCCAGGATAAAGATCCCATCCGAGCGCAGAACGTTTTTGACTTGTCCCAGCGCTTTGGGCGCGTCTGCCATGTGATGCAGGGTGCGGATCATGGTCGCCGTGTCGAACAACCCGTCCACGAACGGAAGGCGGTAGGCGTCCGCGGCAACATAGATGTATTTATCTGAAACCCCCAACTTCTGCTGGGCCTGTTCGAGCTGGGTGCGCGAATAATCGAGCAGGACGATGCGGTCGAATCCGGTGTAGCGCGGCGTATTCCGTCCGGCACCCGCGCCAAGTTCGAGGAGGATGCGTCCTTTTTCAGGAAGAAGACGTTTGAGGGCAATGGCTTCCGTGCGATCTTCGTACTCGCGTCCGCCCTGGTCCCAGAAGGATTTCTGGTAATCCGAACCTTCGTAATCACAAACGGGAGGTTTTGTCATGCAGTGTTCAGTTTTCAGTATTCAATAGGGATATAACAGTTCCGGATAAGGGATCAGAGTTGGGAATCTGGACCCATCTCCACAAAATAGACTGCCTGTGCCACTTGCATTTTATATGGAGAGGGCCGACAAAACATTTCTGCTTTAGCCATCATACCACCGAGCAGGCGGCCAATTTCAGTACATTTCTCAAGAAGAGCATTCGCCTCTTCTTGAGAAATGTACGCACAGTCAAGCGCAGTTTCGACCCAGTGTTGCGTTTCCTGCTGTTCACCGTCGGAGTCAGTAAGCTTGCTCAGAAAGTGCTTTGGATACTGTCGTTTGGCCCAGGCCTCTGCGATGTGAGCGCCAATGGAGCGCGAGGAACGTCGGACCTGGTCTGTGAGGGAATATGTTTCTTCCTTGGGAAATCGTTTTGTGAGCTTGAAAATCTCAAGCGAAAGCTCTCTGAATTTCCGATACACAATTAAGTCACGAAATGAATTCGCATACTCCACTTTGGACATGTCCACTGATCCTTAACCACTCAAATTGCTAAACACTGATCACTGAATACTGCCTACTGATCATTTTCCGTTGGTCCCCCGCCCGATCGCCCGATAGGTGAAGCCCATCTCGTTCATGACCCGTGGATCATAAATGTTGCGGCCATCGTAGATGATCGGGGACTTAAGCAGGTCTTTGACCTTTTCGAGATCCAGTTGCTTGAACTCGTTCCAGGGTGTGACCACGATCAACGCGTCGCAGCCTTCGGTCATTTTGTAGACATCGTCGTAGATCTCGACGGCCGGCATGAGCGGAGCAGCCGTCTCGCGGGCAACGGGATCATAGCCGCGCACACGAGCGCCACCGGCAATAAGGGCATTGGAGATATCCACGGAAGGCGCATCGCGCATGTCATCCGTGTTTTCCTTGAACGCCAGGCCCAGCAGGCCAATGGTCTTGCCCTTCACGCTCCCCCCAAGCAGGCCTTCCACATGTTTGGCGACCGATTTGCGGCGGTCATAATTGACATCCATCACCTGGTTCAGGATGCGCGGGTTGAGTCCCTTTTCCTTGGCCATGTAAGCCAGCGCCTGGACGTCCTTGGGGAAGCACGAGCCGCCCCAGCCCAGGCCGGCATCCAGGAAGTAGCGTCCGATGCGCGCATCGTAGCCCATGCCCGCGGCCACTTCCTTGACATCGGCGCCGACCAGCTCACACAGATCCGCCAGCTCATTGATGAAGGAGATCTTGGCCGCCAGGAAAGCGTTGCTGGCATATTTGATCATTTCGGCGGTGCGCAAGTCGGTGATGACAATCGGGGCACGCAGGGGCAGGTGCAGCTGGGCCACCTTGTCCGCCGCGTCTCGGTCAAGGGAGCCGATCACGTTGCGGTGCGGGCTCATAAAGTCGGCGATGGCCGAGCCCTCGCGCAGGAACTCGGGGCAGGAGACCACGGCAAAATCGATCGGCTTGGGCTGGGCGCTCTTCACGATATCGGCAACCCAGTCCCCGGTCCCGATCGGAACCGTTGACTTGTTAATGATGATCAGCGGCCCGGTCATATTCTCTGCGATCGAGCGGGCGGCCGAGTCCACATACTGCAGGTCGGCGTTCCCTTCGACACCGGCTGGAGTTCCCACGGCGATAAAGGCAAATTCCACACCCTGCAGCGCATCTGGATATGATGTGGTGAAGGACAGGCGACCTGCCTTGGTATTGCGCTTGACGAGCTCCTCCAGACCCGGCTCGTAAATGGGCATGATGCCCTTCTTAAGATTCTCGACGCGCTTGTCATCCACGTCGAGCGCAACCACGCGGTTGCCAAGATCAGCAAAACAGGCCGCGGTCACCAGACCGACATACCCGACGCCGATAACACAAATTTGTTTCATGCTATTTTTTTACCTCTCTATGAAATAGATTACTGTATCAAGACGACCAAACAGGCACTGGGTAACAGCTGATTTACAAACTCAGAGGACCTGTTGTACGTTCTATTTTCCTTCCCCGCTTCCCAACCAGTGCACTTTCGATCAGGCCGAGGAACCCCTCTACATGGATCGGCTTCGAGACGTATCCGTCACAGCCCGCCTGGATGGCGCGTTTGCGCTCGCCGGGCAGGGTATGCGCTGTCAGGGCATACAACGGAATGGATTTCGTTGCCTCACTGGATTTCAATTTTTGGGCGGCCAGCCACCCGTCCATTTCGGGCATCCCCAGGTCCATCAGGATCAGGTCCGGCTTCTGGAAACGGGCCGCGTCCACCCCGTCCCGCCCGTTGACCGCCAGAAAAACATCGTAGCCTGCGCGCTCCAGGATGAAGCGCACCAGCTCATAATTGTCCATATTGTCTTCCACGACCAGGATTCGTTTCTTGCTCATCGGGTTAACTATACCGCGTCTCGAAACATCGGGCAATGTAACCCAGACTCACTACGAGTAGGGTCGCAACTCGTTATGCTCATCGAATATAATTCAACGGCCTATGAAAATCCTCTACGTGGCAGACGGCCGCTCCCCCATCGCACAGAACTGGATCCGCCACTTTGTGGAGCGCGGGGACGATGTATATATTGCCTCCACCTTTGCGTGTTCATTGGAGTTCCCGGTCAGCCGACTCGAGATCATTCCCGTTGCCTTCAGTGAGCTCCGAAAAGCGAGCCAGCGTCCCGGCACCGCCTCCGCCCGGACCGTGGGCCTGCGCACGGCCATCCGGCAATGGTTCGGGCCCCTGACGATCCGCCGCGCAGCCCAAAAACTGCGCCAATACATCGAGCGCGTGAAGCCGGATGTTGTGCATGCCATGCGAATTCCTTACGAGGGTATGATGGCCGCCGACGCCTATACGGGCACGCCGCTGATCGTCTCGATCTGGGGCAACGATTTCACGTTTCACGGCCTGTCCACCAGGCTGATGAAGCATTACACTGAGTGGACCATGAAGGTCGCCGACGGTCTGCACGCCGACTGCCACCGCGACGTGCGCCTGGCGCGCGAGTGGGGATTTGGCGTGGACCGGCCCAGCCTGGTTGCGCCTGGAAACGGGGGGATCCGCGGTAACATCTTTTTTCCATCCCAGAGTCCCGTGGAGCAACCGGTCATCATCAACCCGCGCGGCTTTCGCCCGTATGTGCGCAATGACGTGTTCTTCAAAGCGATCCCGCATGTGCTGGCAAAACATCCGAATGCCAGGTTCCTGTTCGCCCTGATGGCCGGTGAGCCGCAGGTGGAAGAGTGGGTCCAGGAGTTGGGGATCGGCCAAGCCGTAGAGCTGCTGGCGCCGCTCCAGAACAACCAGATGGCCGATGTCTTCCGCCGGGCGCAGGTCGTCGCTTCGCCCAGCATCCATGACGGCACACCGAACAGCCTGCTCGAAGGCATCGCCTGCGGATGCTTCCCCGTGGCGGGCGACCTGGAGTCCATCCGCGAGTGGGTCACGCCGGGCAAGAACGGTATTCTGTTTGACTCAACCGATGAGCTTTCGATTTCTAATGCGATCTGTACTGCGCTCGGTGACAGATCCCTGCGAGAACAGGCAGCGACCTTAAACCGTGAGATCATCTCGACGCGGGCGGAATACGAACTGAATATGAAGCGGGCAGAGGGGTTTTACGATAAAGTGACCCGCTCCGCAAAATAAGGAACGATGCGTGGGCAGGCCGCTTTAGAATCTGACGTTTGAACAATGGCTTTCCTATATCCTCGATCACCCCTCTGCTGAAATCAAGAATGCCTGGTATTGGGACATCCACCGGGATTGGTGGCAGGAAACCCTGGCGGAAACGATCCAATTTCTTACTCAGGCCTTCAAGCACGCCGCCCATGTATTTCTGTCCTACAGCTTTTTAGATTATCTAAAACCAATCCAGTAATTCGCCTTTGCGAGCCCCGACGAAGCGGACACATGCTGTCCTGCGTTAGCAAGTGGGCGAATCAATCCCACAATATCCGATGGGTGATTGCTTCGTCGTAAAAACGCTTCTCGGACTGGTGGATACTTTGTAATTAAGCACCTTCAAAACGTTTTCATGACCAGAACATTTGTGCTATAATTCAATCCTGCGTTTGGGCAACTGTCCAACTTAATCACTTATAGTGCGCCGTCTAATTTTCCGAATCTGATATTTGAATCAAACTGGCAATTAGCGGTACGAGAACAGAACATGAAAACACATTTTTACGGGTTCGCATTGCTGATCCTGTTGACGATGAAGGCCTGCGAGACCACCGATCCCGCCTCCCTTCCGAACCGGCCGGCGCTTTTCGGCCAGGCCTCCTCCTCGGTTTCGGTCCCCGTTCCCCCTTCCAATCCGTCTTCGAATACATCCATCACCGCTCCTCTCTTCTCGGCGGGCGTTACCTCGGCTCTACAGCTGGTGCCTCCGGCCTCGGCCCCATCTGACCCGCACCCGCTGCAGATCGATGGCAAACGATCGCGCGACTATCCCGGCAGTGACATTACGATCGAAGCCACGCTCGACCCCGGGGAGAATTACAGCCGCTATTATGTTTCTTATCTCTCCGATGGGCTGAAGATCTATGCCCTGATGACGGTCCCCAGCGGTCCGAAGCCGCCCACGGGCTGGCCGGTCATCATCTTCAACCATGGCTACATCCCGCCGGATGTCTACCGCACCACAGAGCGCTACGTCCGCTATGTGGGTGACATTGCCAACAGCGGCTACATCGTCTTCAAGTCGGATTACCGCGGCCACGACCGCTCAGAGGGCACGCCCGGCGGCCATTATACGCGCGACAATTACACGATCGACGTGCTGAATGCGGTGGCTTCGATGAAGCGCTATCCGGATGCGGATCCAAATCGGATCGGGATGTGGGGACACTCCATGGGCGGCTACGTCACCCTGCGCTCGATGGTTATCTCCCGGGATATCAAGGCCGGCTCGATCTGGGCCGGAGTTGTGGCGCGCTACCCGGACCTGTTCACGCGCTGGAACGCCGGCGCGCGGCCCACCAGCCCGGGGCCCGGCTCGTTCATCTATTCTCTGGAACAGGCGTATGGCTCGGTGGATACCAACCCTGAGTTCTGGCGGTCCATCTCGGCCAACGGGTACCTGGGCGACATCAGCGGACCGGTCCAGATCCATACCGGCACGGCGGATCACGACGTCCCGTGGCAGTTCTCGCAAATGCTCTACGATGAGCTGATGGCGGCCAACAAGGTGGGAGAATTATATTTATACGAAGGGGATAATCACAACATCTCGAACAATTTCGACGTGGCGATGCAGAGGACCATCGAGTTCTTTGACCGGTATCTGAAGTAGATTGGGGGAGGTAAACAGGTATATATGTAAACAAGTAGACAGGTTGTGTGAGCCACCTGTCTACTTGTTTACTTGTTTCCGCATGTACTTATTTACCGAACGCTACACTTCCTCGCGCGGCGCCCGCATCACTTCCAGGCGCTGACGGAGCTCGATGCGGCGCTCGTCGGCGGCGTGCCGGACATCGGCGAAAAAGTTCTGGCCGCGCTCACGCAGCTCATGGCGCAGCTCGTCACCCGATTCCGGCGCCAGCAGCAGGGCAATGGTGCTGCCGACCAGCCCGCCAACCGTGATTCCGATCAAAAATCCAAACATCCTTCTCATGAGTAGCCTCCTGTGATTAGTTACTGTAGTTGCCCACAATAACGAAAGTGGTCTGAAAATATTATACTGCTGAGTGAGCCTGGATTCCAATCAAAGTAGGTCATGCTTGTCGCGTGATGGTCGATTAAATACAGGATGTCCTCTGTTCGTGTCACGTCACAGGCTCAACCTGCAATCTTCCAACGAAAGATTTATAGAATTCCCCATGTCTTAAAAGTGGATTTTATGGAATAATCGAAGCACCGCGCGTATCCGTGGGAACGCGACGGAAAATTCAACAGCTGTCCGAGTCGCGGCCACCAGGGGACGACCGCAACCACAACGGCTCCTACCATTTGGAGGATACCTATGTCTACCCCAGCACCCATCTCCACTCGCGCCCCTGCAGCGCGCAAAAAAGTCACTACCCTTACGTTTCGCCAGAAAAAGGAACGCGGCGAGCCCATCACCATGCTGACCGCCTATGACTATCCCACCGCCCTGGCCATGGACCAGGCCGGCGTGGATGCCATCCTGGTCGGCGATTCACTGGCCATGGTAGTCCTTGGCTACGAGACCACCCTGCCGGTCACGATGGAAGAGATGCTGCACCACGCCCGTGCCGTGGCGCGCGGGGCGAAGAGCGCTTTGCTGATCGGCGATCTGCCGTTCATGTCGTACCAGGTCTCGGTCGAAGAAGCCACCCGTAATGCCGGGCGCTTCCTGCAGCAGGGCGGCATGGACGCGGTCAAGCTCGAAGGCGGGCGCGAGCGTGCCGAGGCGGTCCGCTCGATCACCTCTGCCGGCATTCCCGTCATGGGACACCTTGGCCTGACTCCGCAGTCCGTCAACCAGCTTGGCGGTTTCCGGGCCCAGGGCAAGACCGCCCTCGCCGCCAGGCGGCTGGTCGAGGACGCGCTGATCCTCGAGGAGGCCGGAGCGTTCAGCCTCGTGCTCGAATCGGTCCCGGCCCGGCTGGCGGACTTGATCTCGAAGAAGATCTCCATCCCCACCATTGGCATCGGCGCCGGCGCGGGCTGTGACGGGCAGGTCCTGGTCACGCACGATCTGCTCGGGCTGTTCGACCGCTTCACGCCCAGGTTCGTCAAGAAATACGCGGATTTCCACAGCGACATGCAGCGAGCCTTCACCGATTACATCGAAGACGTGGAGACCAAGCGCTTCCCGGCACTGGAGCACACGGTCGAGATGGACGATAAGGAATGGGATGCACTCCTGAGCGATCTTGATTAAAATACACGGGTGACAATTGCCTGCGGGTGATCGTCACCCTATTCTTTCATCACCGCTCGAGGCTCCAGACATCATGGTTCACGACCGCAGGATCCAAAAGAACATCGTCCTTATCACCGCCGCACTCTTTATTATCCTGTTGATCGTTGACAGATACTACTGGGCTCAAATCGCGCAGTGGCGCGAAGACCAGGCAACCAATCTCTGGCTGGGATATACCACCGGCCTGGGGCACATGCCTGTCGGTTTGATCAGCTCCACCTATATCCCCAATCCGAATGGCATGCTGCTCATCAGCACGGTCCTGAGTCGGCTGCCCAGCCTTCTCTCCATCAGTTTTCTGCTTGGGATCACGCAAATCCTGCTGTTATCTCTTGTGGCCAGGAAATCCTTCGGCAGAGACTGGCGGTATTTTCTCCTGGCAGCCGTTCCCGGCCTGTCATCGGTCATCCTGCGGTCCACCTCTGTGGAATACTGGAACCAGTATGTGGTTACGCTGCTCAACATTTTCTTTCTGTTCTGGGTCATGCGCTACCTGGATAAGCCGTCCCTGTGGAACCTGCCCCCCATTGCGATCCTTATCCTGCTGGCGCCATCCCTTTACCTGGCCGG
>DASUOS010000016.1:0-17913 GCA_036276515.1 Anaerolineales bacterium
CTGGAATGAGATCGACGAAGTGCTTGTCGGGCAAAGCCAGCCGGACGGACTGAAAGGCGTAATTCTCAACACGGGATAAGTGTCACTGTTTCTGGAGGAAGTGGGGTTGTAAAATGGGATTATCTTGCTAAAGGAGTTGACCATGACGGCTCAAATCATCGATGGAAAATTAATTGCACAACAGGTGCGTGAAGAAGTCGCTGCGGCGGTTGCGGAGCGTGTAGCGGCAGGGAAGCAGCGGCCGACCCTGGCAACGGTCCTGGTGGGAGAGCGGCCCGATTCAGCAGCCTACGTGGCGTCGAAGGGCAAGGCCTGCCAGGAGCTGGGCATGGGCTCGATCAGCGAGCACCTGCCAACGGATGCAACCCAGGAACAGGTAGAGGAGCTGGTCAGGCGCCTGAACGCCGACCCGGCGGTCAGCGGCATTCTCGTGCAGCTGCCCATGCCTTCCCATATCAACGAGGAACGCGTCCTCTCCCTGATCAATATCGAAAAGGACGTGGATGGCTTCTCGCCGATCAACATCGGCCGCCTGGCCCAGAAGGGACGCGACCCGTTGTTCGTCCCCTGCACGCCGTACGGATGCATCTACCTGCTCGAGAAATCCGGCGTCAAGATCGAAGGCGCCAATGCGGTGGTGCTCGGCCGCTCGAACATCGTCGGCATGCCGGTCGCTTTACTGCTGATCGGCAAGAACGCCACAGTGACTGTCTGCCATTCGCGTACGAAAGACCTGCCCGGGGTGGTCCGCCAGGCGGATATCCTGATCGCGGCGATCGGCCGGACGGAAATGGTACGCGGCGACTGGATCAAGCCCGGCGCGGCGGTCATCGACGTGGGCATCAACGCCGTCCCCGATGCCAGCAAGAAGAGCGGGCAGCGCCTGGTGGGTGACGTATGCTTCAGCGAAGCCAAGGAAGTGGCGGGCTTTATCACGCCGGTCCCGGGCGGGGTCGGGCCAATGACGATTGCCATGCTCATGAAAAATACTCTGCGCGCGGCTGAGATCCAGGATGAGCAACACTAGCTGGTACCAAAAACATTAACCAAACCGGTCAGTCCCGCCATATGGCGGGACTGACTCTATTTTGGATAAATACGACCAACCTGAGTTTCAATGGCTTGAGGAGAAATGAAAACGATTTTGAAGTGGGTGGGTATTTTTGTGGGCGGACTGGCAGGTTTGATCGTTCTTGCATTTGTGGCGATCTATATAAAGTCGCAGGCGCGCCTGACACGGGTGTATAAACTGCCGGAGGAGACCGTACCCGTTCTCTCGGACCCTGCATCCATCGCGCAGGGAGGGCATATTTTTCGCTTCCGCGGCTGCGAAGCCTGTCACAGCGGCGGGGAATATCTGGACCTGGCGGAGATTAGTCAGCCGCTGGACGAGCATCTGAGCCTGCCTTCCCAGGAGGACATTCCACACATGGAGGGCCATATCTATCTGGACGATCCTGCCCTCGGCCAGGTGGTGGCCTCGAATTTGACGTCTGGCCGGGGCGGGGTGGGAGGCGCATACAGCGACTGGGACTGGGTGCGCGCCATCCGCCATGGGGTCCGTCCGGATGGCACGCCGCTGTTGTTCATGCCATCCACCGAGTTTTATTACCTGAGCGATGAAGACCTTGGAGTGCTGATCTCCTATATCAAGAGTGCTCCGCCCGTAGACCATGAGCTGCCGGCCAGCGCCGTTTCGTTGACCGGCCGGGTCGTGATGACCCTGGTCCCGGATATTACCTTTATCCCGGCTGAGCTGATCCCGCACGAGGCGCCTCGCCCGGTCGCTCCGGAGCCGGGGATCACAACGGAATACGGCGAATATCTCACCTATTCCTGCAAGGTCTGCCACGGCCTGACCCTGTCCGGCGGGCCCATGCCGGGGTTTCCGGCCAGCTGGCCTGCCGCCCCGAACCTGACGTTTGGTGAAGGCTCGGCTCTGCCGGCATGGACCGAGCAGGGTTTTATGGATACTCTCCGGACTGGCATGACCCCGGATGGCCGTGAAGTACGCGGGGAGTACATGCCCTGGGGATCGTATAAGCATATGAATGATGATGAGATGAAGGCCGTCTGGGTCTATTTGCAGTCCCTGCCGGAGCTGGCGCACGGGAACCGCTAAGCCTGCATTCCGCAACAGCATTGCATCCCTTGGATGGACCCTGTTTTGATATACTTAACCCATGCATCCGGATAAGATCGGGCGATACAAGATCAAGGAAGAGCTGGGACACGGAGAGATGGGGGCGGTGTACCGGGCGTTCGATCCGAGCTTTAATCGCGAGGTGGCCATCAAGGTCCTGCCGCTCGAGCTGATGCGCAACCTCAAGATTCTGGCCCGCTTCCGCCGCGAGCTCAAGATGATCGCCCTGCTCGAGCATCCTGCCATCGTGCCGGTCTACGATGTGGGGGAGGAGAACGGGCAGCCCTATTACGTCATGCGCTACATGTCGGGCGGGTCCCTGCGGCGCTGGATCAAGGGCGGGAAGCTGTCCCTGCAGGATACGGCCGATATTGTCGAGCGGATCGCTCTCGGACTGGAATATGCCCACCGCAAGGGCATCGTCCATCGCGACCTGACGCCCGACAACATCCTGTTCGATAATCACAACAATCCTTACATCACCGATTTCAGCCTTGCAAAGCTGATCGCCGATACGTTCCGCACGAACAGCGGCAACGGCTTTATCGGTACGCCCGAATACATCAGCCCGGAGCAGGCGCAAAGCCTGCCGGTCGATCACCGCACCGATATCTACGGGCTGGGCGTCATCATGTACGAGATGCTGACCGGCGAAAAACCGTACCAGGCAACCGATTCGTTCGGTGTGCTGGTCAAGCACGTCTCGGAGCCGGTGCCCGAGATCCTGAAGGTCAACCCTGACCTGACCGAGGACGTGGATGCCATCATCAAGAAATCGATGGCCAAGAATCGCAACGACCGCTATGAGAGCGCCGTGGACATGGCCCGTGCTCTAACGAAGGCTGCTTACGGCGAAGAACGGACTCTACCCACCTCCACAACGCTGATGAAGCTGCAGGATCCCTCCCGGACCAAGCGGCGGCGGGACCTGACTGCGTTTGCCGTGGTTGCTCTGCTCGCCCTGGGAGGTCTCTTCGCCTTTCGCGGCCAGCTGCCGTTCCTGTCCTCACCGGCTCCCACTCCAACAACTGTGGAAGTGTCCGTTCCGGCGGTCCCCACTCTGACTGCAACCCTGGAACCCACATCCACGCCGACCGCAACTATGACCGTTGTGCAGGAATCCCCCACGCCCGTCCTGCCGCCCGGGAATGTGGAAAAGATCGCCCTGCTTTCCGGAAACGATCTGTACCTGATGAACCCGGACGGCAGCGAGCTGACCCTGGTGCGGACGGACAACTCACCCAAGTCCAACCTGCACTGGATCGCAGGCGGCCGGTTGATCTACATGTCCCGGAACTGCGCGTTCCTGCTGGATTCGACGACCAACCGCGCCCAGCAGGTCGCCTGCTTCGACGCCGATGAATCCCTGGAAGGATTCCGCGTCTCGCCCGATGGAAAGTTCGCCGCGATCAGCATCCAGCGCACGTTGAACATCCTCCCCTTCGATCTGGATGCTCTGAGCAGTGTCACCTCCCGGTTCAACCTGATCGCTATGGATGACAATTGTTTTTATAACCAGTTCCCCTTCCGGGATGTGCGCTGGTCGAATGACAATACCCGGCTGGCAGCCCAGGTGATCGATACCCGCTATGTCAACTCGGACCAGATCTTTCTCGTCACCATCGATATTCTCAATTGCGCCACCACGGGCCTGGTCCGCATGGATCAGATTCCCGGTACACATATCGAATATGAAAATGAAAGCACCCGGCGGATCACCAGCTTTGACTGGGATGGCGACCGCCGGTTCCTGTGGAACGACTCCATCCGCAATGATGGCTTTGGCAATTTGTATCTGTATGACAGCCTGACCAGGGAATCGTGGAAGCTCAATCCCATCGAGGGGGAATGCTGCTACCGTGACGCCCGCTGGAGCCCGGATGGCCAATATATCTTCTTTGCTTTCCAAAAGTACGATAGCAGTGTGATCGAGCTGTACTTTATGTCTCTCGACGACTCGCAAAACGGGCACAGCCTGACGGCCGTCGGACTGCCGGCAGAATTCTTTTCCACGCCGCGCGAAAAACCCCAGCCCGCTTTGAAACCGGCACAATAGCCCAGCTGTCTTAAAGCATGACATCCCGCCTGTTCGCAGGGCGGGATGTATTATTCACTCATAACGGAATCGCAGCACGCCGACTGTGAAAAAGACCGCCGCGAATCCGAGCAGTACGGCTGCTTCCGGCAGCACATCTGGCAGGCCTCCGCCGCGCAGGACAAGATCCAGCATCCCCTGCATGGCCCAGCGTGTGGGCAGGATTTTGACCGCCTCCTGGATCGCGGGCGGGAACAGCTCGAGCGGGTACCAGCAGCCGCCCATCAGGGCGAAGACCATCCCAAACATGATGCTCAGCCCGCTGGCCTGGCCTTCGGTCTTGATGAACGTGCCCATGGCCGTCCCGAATGCCGCGGCGGCCAGGGCGGAAGTAAGCAGGATAACGAACAGGGCCAGTGGCTCGCGTCCCCAGCCCAGCTTCATCACCAGGATGCCAAAGCCGACAAGCAGCAGCATCTGTACAAGCGCCATCGCCACCTGACCGGTGATCGTGCCCAGCAGAAAGGTTGCTTTATTGGCCGGTGTGGTGAGCAGGCGGCGCAGGGTGCCCTGCTGGCGCTCAAAGGCAAACAGCGCGGAGATCCCGAACAGGGGAATGAACACCCAGGTGATCAGCTGTCCCGCCGATGTGTTGGCGCGCGGGTCATATTCCACCTGGTCCTCCGTATTGCCCTGGACGACGGTCACACGTTCGGGTGAGTCACTTTGCAGAGATTGTGCAGTTTGCAGGGAGGTCTCAAAATACGCCTGTTTCTCTTCCTCTGAAGCAAAAGGTTGAAGCGTCTCCCGCTGACGGACTGCATTCTGTGCAGCAGAGATCGAGCTGCTCACCCGGCGGATGGCGGTCAACACGGCGCGCTGGGCGACAATTGCATTCATGTTGTTGGGCTGCTGGAGAAGCTCCACTTCTGCAGTTCCTGTTTGCAATGACTCGAGATCGATGCCTGAAGGGATGACAAGGACGACATCGGCACGGCGCTCATCGAACAGATCTTGAGCCTCGTCGCGCGAAACTGATTCTGGGCGTACTGCAGTAGACTTTTCCAGCTCGGTAATGATCTGTTGGGACATGGCAGTATTGGCTTCATCGACCACCAGCAAGCTGATGCGCGTATCTTCATCCCCGGAGGGTGTCCCGCCTGCCAGGAGGAAGGTGAACACAAGAGGCAGGATAATAAAGAACAGCAGCTCCGACGAGCTCGCAAAGCGGACGATGGCGTCTTTCCAGGCGATGGCGAAGATCTTCTTCATAAGCAAAACCTTGTTGCCACCGAGACACGAAGTCACAGAGATTTAAAGACTTCTCAGTGTCTCGGTGGTTAGGATCATTTTTGCATAATTCCGTTTCGATTGAAAATCACAACCGCAACACCGAATAACAGCGCGCCCATGATGAGCAACGCCGTGACCGGTTCCACCAGATTCGAAAGTGTTCCGCCCAGTGCCAGCGTGGTAAACCCATCCAGGCCCCAGGCGTTGGGAGTGATCTTGCTGACTGTCCTCACGAGAGGCGGCATCTGGTCGAGATTGATGAAGCTGCCGCCCAGGATGCCGAAGATCAGCATGGTCGCCGAGCCGATGCTGCCCACCTGGGCCGGGGAACGCGCCAGGGCGGTGATCAACATCCCCCAGCCGGTCGCGCCGAATACTGCGGCCAGGATCAGGACAACCAATCCTGTAGTGTCGCCCCAACGCACCCGGAAGAACATGGTGCTTGCCAGGATCAAAATCCCGACCTGGGCAACGCCGGTCAGGAAGATGCCCAGCACTTTTCCGCCCAGCACCTGGAACGTCATTGTCGGCGAGACAAGCAGGCGCGGCAGGGTCCCCTGCGATCGCTCGGCCAGGATGGAACGCCCGCCATACGAAACGGTGTACATCAAAAAGAGCAGCGCCATACCGGGCGCCATATAGGCCAGGATATCGAATTCGACCGCCTCTGCACCCTCCGTGCTTGTCTTGAGCGTGAGGGCAGCGCTTTGCGCTTCATCCACATCCTGGAACAGGGCCCGCGCCTCGCTTTCGGCATTCTGCGGATCCAACAGGCCGGCCTGCAGCAATCCCAGCACGGAGGTCATGCCGCTGGTGCGTCCCTCCTCGACGCGTGAGATGAATTCGTCCACAATGGCCTTCACAACGCCGGAGCTGGTGGGACGGGAAGGGTTGGTATAGACCTCGATCTGGACCGGTTCAGGCTGGACATACCCAGCTTCGAACATTGTTCCTTCTGTGGGGATGATCGAGCGCGTGAAACCTTCCGGGATGATGACAGCAGCCGCAGCGTCATCCTCGTCGATCAAACGGCGGGCCGCTTCGGGGTCGGACGAGGTGCTGGGTTCCATTAAATCAGCGAGCTCCTCAGATGAGAAGACGTCCGCCAGCGCGTTCCCCAGCTGGTCTTGATCCAGATTGACGATGACGACCGGAATATCCGAAAGCCCGCTTGACCCTCCACTAAAACGCCCGGTGACAAACCCCATGCCGATCGTCAGCAGGAACGGCGCCAGCAGCATGAAGACCAGCGCGGCGCGGTCGCGGAAGATAAGCTTGAGGTCTTTGAGGCCGATCAGGAGTAGTTTTTTCAAAAGGATACTCGGTGTTCGATATTCGCAGGTCATTCGAATATCGAATATCGACTTTCGTCAGTCTCTCAACGCTCTACCGGTCAGGTGCAGAAATACCGCTTCCAGGTTCGGCTCGCGGATGTCGATCGAGCGGATCTTGATGCCGCGCTCGTTGGCCTTGGTGACGACCGATGCCAGTACATCCTCCGCTTCATGGGCGATCACCGAGACCGCATTTTCACTGGCGCTGGCTTCAAGAACATCCTTGACGCCGTCCAATGATTTCGCCAGCGCTTCGGGATCATCGTTCTCGCCGATGTGCAGGATGAGCGTCTCGGTCTGGCCGACCTGCTGGGTGAGTTCCTTTTGTGTCCCAAGCGCGATCAGTTCACCGTGGTCGATGATGCCAACCCGGTTCGAGAGCTCCTGGGCTTCCTCCATGTAATGGGTCGTGTACAGGACCGTCATGCCCTGTTTGTTGAGATCCTTGACCGTGTCGAGGATGGCGCGGCGGGACTGCGGGTCGATGCCGACCGTAGGCTCGTCCATGAACAACAGGCGTGGCTTGTGGAGCAGGCCCACGCCGATGTTGACCCGGCGCTTCATGCCGCCGGAGTAGGTCTTGACCCGGTTGCCGGCTTTGTCGGTCAGGCCGATCTGTGCCAGCACTTCGTCGACCCGGCCGGCCAGGGGCTTGCCGCTCAATCCATACATCTGGCCCCAGAAGATGAGATTCTCCCTGGCAGTCAGGTCTTCATACAGCGCGATCTCCTGCGGCACTACGCCGATCACCTGCTTGACGGCCATGGGATTTTTCGTGATGGAATGTCCGCAGATGGTCGCGTCTCCTGACGTCGGCGTATATAGAGTAGATAACATGGAAATGGTGGTGGTCTTCCCCGCGCCGTTGGGGCCCAGGAGGGAAAAGATCTCGCCTTCCTGGATATCAAAAGAGACTCCCTTGACCGCGGTGAAGTCGCCGTATTTTTTAACAAGGTCTTTTACTTCAAGGATAGGTGGCATGGAAGTTCCTTCCGGCATCACGAAAGGTGAGAACCCCCTTATCATTTCAGGGAGATTTTGTGATTCCGCTTACAAGTTTTCAATCCTGACCGGCTCGATGTTTTCCGGGAGGTCGAACTTGAAGATTTTCGAGTAAAAGTATAACTCACCTTCAAGCGATCGTTTGATGGACTCGGCCTTGCGGAACCCGTGTTGTTCTCCCTCGAACAGGACATAGGTGACAGGGATACCCTTCTCGCGGACAGCCTCGAACATCAATTGCGACTGGTTGGGGGGCACGATCTCATCTTCCGCTCCCTGGAATAATATGATGGGGCAATTCATTTTATCGACAAAATGAAGGGGCGAACGCTCATAATAAATATCCTTACACTCCGGGTAGGGTCCGACCAGGGAAGACAGATAATGCGATTCGAACTTGTGGGTATCCTTCGCAAAGAATTCCAGGTCGCTTAGTCCATAGTGGCTGGCGCCGGCATGGAATACATCCCGAAAGGCCAGGCAGGCCAGCGTTGTATACCCGCCTGCACTTCCGCCTCGTATCGCCAGTCGTTCTGGATCGGCCAGTCCCTGCTCGACGAGGTAGAGGGCCGCATTACAGCAGTCGTCCACATCTACAATGCCCCAGCTCCGGTTGAGTCTTTGTCGGAATTCACGTCCAAAACCGGTGGAGCCTCCATAGTTAACATCCGCTATGGCAAAGCCGCGGCTGGTCCAATATTGGATGTCGAAATTGAGATAGGTGAATGCACAGGCAGTCGGGCCGCCGTGGCTGATCACAAGGAGAGGCGGCCGGGCGCCCTGCGGCGACTCGTACTCCCGGTTGTGTGGAGGGTAATAAAAGGCATGAGCCAGTTTTCCGCCTGTCGTGGGAAAATAGATAGACTGCGGAACAGATAGATCCGCAGGGTCCAGTGGGACGTCGAAAGTCTGTTTGATCGTTTCGGTTTTGCCTGTAGCTGTGTCCAGCCTGATCAGGGAGTCTGGCTGGGTGGGAGAGCTGCCGAAGAAAATTGCAAAATCCCTTCCACTGCGTACAAAGAATATGTCTGTAAAGGGGACTTCCAGGGGCTTGAACCTCTTTGTCCCCGTATCAAGAGAGGCGAGGTGCCATGTACCATCCTGAGCGTAGGAGGAAATGATGGTTTGCTCCGACAGAAAACTATAGATCTTTATATCAAACACCCATTGCGGATAGGCAAACTCAGCTTCCATGGGATACAGGGCTTCTGCGCTTCCATCCACCCATCGGTACAGGTTCCACCAGCCCGTATATTCTGCTACGAAGTAGAGCACCCCTTCCGGCGACCACTCAGGCTGGAAGATGGATTCGGTGGCTGAGCCTGTCAGGAGGGTGGCGTTCTGAAGCGTTCCATCTTCCGCGACATCCGCCACCCACAGCTCACACCCATCCCAGGGCATATTGGGATGATTCCATGCCAGCCAGGCAAGCTTGTCTCCAGCCGGGTTGAGACGGGCGGATGCATAAAAATCATTGCCTTCGACAAGGATACGGCCGTTGTCATTGCCGCTCAGATCGATGCTGACGATCGAATTTACGGCTTCCCCCTCACGGGTGTGATCTTCACGAATACAGATGAGACGGTCCCGTTTTTTATCGAGGATGATGTCGGCATAGCGGTACCCCTCGCCGGGCGTAAGCAGCTCCGGTGTGCCGCCGACCGGCTGGCGATACAGATGATGATCTTTGAAGTTGCTGAAATAGATTACACCGTCGACAACTGTGAATGCCCCGCCGCCATATTCGTGTACGCGGCTGCGGACGTAGTAGTCAGCAGGTGTACACTCGTGAAAGGTCCCATCCGGGGTACGACGCATAATCACATAGCGCCCTTCTTCCAAAGGGCGCGATTCGAGCCAATAGATGTCTTCCCCATCGACACAGTTTTGCACAAAGCGTATGGTTTTGGCAGTGATGAAATCGGTGGTGATGGGGGAGCTCCAGCTCCCATACGGCGCAACCGTCCTGACCATATGTCCTCCTTATGGCTGTTAGCGACGATTCCATTATAGCATCCGTGTCAAGCGCGGTTGTATTGTTTCAGGAGCTCCAGGAGCCTGTCATGAGGCAGGGCCTTTGCACTGACTCCCTTGTGTCCGGTCATATCCTCTGCGGCGATCATGGAATTGAGGATAGCCTCCTCGGTGGCATAGGCCGATGACATGAGCAGGGGATCGATGAAATTGTTGCTCAGAGCCTGGATGGCAGCCAGTCCGTTTTGATCGCCGAGGGCCGCGTTGGGGTTGGCCGTGGAAAAAGCCATGAAGATGTCCCCGGAGCCGTTACCGCCCAGTGCGCCAGTACGGGCCATGCCGAGGGAGGCGCGCTTGGCGAGTCGCTTGAGCTGGTGAGGGAGGAGCGGAGCGTCAGTAGCAATAATAATGATCAGCGAGCCGCCATCCTGCTTGAATGGATTTTCGCCGCTGGTGAAGATGCTGTTCTCTTTCAGGTGCTGTCCTACCGGGACGCCGGCGATCGTCAGCTGGAATCGCCGGCCGAAGTTGGTTTGCGCCAGTGCGCCGACCGTCCAGCCGCCGAACTTTTCGGGCAGCTTGCGCGATGAGGTCCCGGTGCCGCCCTTGAACTCGTAACATAACATCCCTGTCCCGCCGCCGACATTGCCTTCCTCGACCGGGCCTGACCTGGCAGACGTAATCGCCTGCATCACATGCTCCGGCTTGACGAAGAATCCATTGATATCGTTCAGCCAGCCATCCGCGGTTTCGGTCACCAGCGGGCAGGACCAGCCCTGGAAGATGCGGCTGTGCGCCACCTGCCACTGGATGATCGTGTCACGGACCACGCCGACGCTGTGGGTATTTGTGATGCCGATCGGGCCCTCGAGGAAGCCGCCTTCCTCCACCCAGGCGGAGCCGGTCATTTCGCCGTTACCGTTGAAAGGGAACCAGGCGGCGAACACCGGGTCATGGTCATGTTGACCGCGCGGGTGGATGATGGTGACACCCGTCCGGGCGGATTCACCTTCGATCACGGTACAGTAACCAACGGTCACGCCGGGAACGTCGCTGATGGCGTTGTGTTCTCCGGGCGTGCCTTCGAGTGGGATGCCCAGGTCACGGGCGCGCGGCTTGGTCATGGTGCTCCTCCTTCTGTGTGGGGCCTGGCGAAGGTTTTAAACCTTTGCCAGGCTGACTTTTTCGACAAGCTGGCTTGCGATCCCCTGCATCACTTCATCGGGCACGCCGTCCACGGCCTTGGATTGGACGCGGGTATCGATGCCGTCGTTGACATAGTCTATAACAACGAACTGCTCGAGCGTGAGGGCGATCTCGGTCGAGAACCAGTCCAGTCTGCAGATGGAGGCGATGCGCTGGGTGATGTCGCGCAGAGGAGCCAATCCATATCTGTTTTCATCCTGCGGCGAGACCACCGAGAAGACATGGGTGAGCGGGTGCCAGAAGCATGGATAGGTCTGCCCGACTGCGAAGAAAACGCGGAACCAGGCAGGCTGGCCATGGATGGTGCGGGGCATGATCGTCTCCTGGATCAGGTATTTCTGTTCGGGGAATTCCAGGCGGGCGCGCAGGATCTGGTCCATGGAGGATGCGCCGAGGATCACACCCGAGCTGCCTCCTTCATTGGCCGGCTTGATGACGAAGCGGCTGCCCAGCGGGGAGAGGTCCATGTCGGGGATGACCGGCTGGTCGATAAACGGAGGCAAAAGGATCGTATAGGGTGTATGGATTCCCGCTGTGATGAGCTCCAGGTGCATGGTCGCTTTGTCTTCGGACCATTTGGACACTTCCCCCGGATTAATGCGAAGGGTATGATGCTCACGCGACCAGCGATGGATCGGTTCAAAGCGCTGGTCGTACTGGGAGCGGTCAAGGATCGCACCGAAGGAGTTTTCTCCCCTGTAGAGCGAGCTGATGGATTCGAGCAGGTTGTCGGGTGTGATCTGCCAGAAGGTCAGTCCTTTTTCGCTGCAGGCACGTTCGATCATTTGCACGAAGTCGATGTCGTATTCCCAGTACCAGGGAAGGCAGAGGTTATAGTGCATGTTGGAAATTATAAAGGAAGAAAGGTATGAGGATGAACATATGGATGCATAATAGGTGCATTATGTTTCATATATTCCTCAAAGAATTCATGCCAGAAAAAGCGGTTACAATGGGAAAACCAGCCGGCCCTATCGTGTTTAATCCCAGGCCGGCAAGTCGAAAGGACAGCAAATGACTAAAGATTCGGTACAAAATGATGTAGTGGTTTCCATGGAATATACATTGCATGTGGACGGCGAGAAGATCGACTCTTCCGAGGGACAGGATCCATTGCAGTTTCTGGCCGGTCACGGCAATATCATCACGGGGCTGGAACGCGAAATGATTGGCATGAAAGTGGGCGATAGCAAGGACGTCACCATCCAGCCTGCGGATGCTTATGGCGAATTCGACGATCAGGCTTTCATGGAAGTGCCGCGCGACCAGTTTCCCCAGGATATGCCCCTCGAAGAGGGTCTGGAACTCACCGTCAGGGATGACTCCGGACAGTCCCGCTATGCACGGGTGGATGGGATCGAGGGCAATAATGTGACATTGAATTTCAACCATCCGCTGGCCGGGGATGAGCTGCACTTCAATATCAAGGTGGTGGGACTGCGCGAGCCCACGGCCGAAGAGCTCGAGCACGGGCACGTCCACCAGGACGGGCATCACCACTAATCCTGAACAGCACAAAAACGAAACGTCCCGCCGGAAGGCGGGACGTTTCGTTAGTCGCTAGTCGCTCCCAGAGGCGCAATCTCGTGTTGAGCGGGAGCAAATTGAGGCTTCGTCCTGAGCCGCAGGTGCAGGGCATAATATGCCAGCACTGACAGGGCGCAGACCGCCCCGCCGATATACCAGAGCAGGTCCGGGTTGTAATTGTCCAGGATGTAGCCGGCCGCGCCCGGTCCGACCGTCGAAGGGATCGCCCACGAGAGGCCGAAGATGGCCATATAGCGGCCGCGCATGGCACTCGGAGCAAAATTGGCGGCCAGGGCCTGGCTGGTGGGCATGACGATCATCTCGCCGATGGTGATGATCACAATGTTGATGGCAAAGAGGAAATAGGCAGCCACCATCCCAAACAGGGTGAAGCCGATCATATAGAAGAACGTGCCCAGCGCCATCATCAGGAACTGCGGGCGGTGCTTGATGACCCGCGTCACCCAGAACTGGAAGAGGATCACCGTGATGGCGCTTGTGGTCATCAGGAAGCCATAACCGCTGGGACTGATCCCGTGGTTGTCGCGCAGGTAGACCGAAAGGGTGCCGTACATCTGCTGATAGACGACCAGCATCAGCATGCCTGCCAGCATGAAGCCCATGAAGGCCAAATCCTTGAAGACCAGCCGGTAGCCTGCCACGGTCTGCAGGAGTGACTCGCTCTGGGCATGGACGTGCGGCTCGGGTTTCGTCTCGGGGATGACCCGGAAGATGATGGCAGCCACGATACAGCTGATGACCGCGTCGATCAGGAACAGGTAGAAGAAGTTGATATTGGCGAGGAACCCGCCGATGGTCGGGCCGATGATCCACGAGAGGTTGCCAACGACGCGCAGGATGCCGAAGCCTTCCTGCCTTTGCCTGTCCGGCAGGATGTCGGCGATCATCGCATCGTGGGCGGGGTGAGACACACTCGACAGCAGGCCGACGAAGATCATCAGCGGATACATGGCGCTCAGGCTGCCCACCAGGCCGAGCGACAGCGAGCTGACGGCGCTGAACACCAGCCCGAACAGGATCAACTGCTTGCGGCCGAACTTGTCGGTCAGCGCGCCGCCGATCGTGCTGCCGATCAACCCGAACAGCGACGACATCCCCAGCAGGATGCCGGCCTGCGTCATGCCTACGCTGAACTTCTGCGTAATGTACAGCGCAAAGAACGGGAAGAGCAGCGTGTTTCCGATGCGGTCGATGAAGCTGATGGCGACCACAATCCAGAACAGGCGCGGGAACTCATAATAGATCTTTTTAATACGGTCGAACATGGGCTTCCTTTCGTGTGGAAGACGCAATTATAGCACAATTGTTCTAATATTGCATTAATGAATGGTCAATGGTCAATCATATAGAAGGGGGACACTGAAACAAAGTGAAATGTCTCCTTCGCATTGGGGACATTCGGCTCAAATACCCAGGCTTATTCACGACATCGCATGATTTGTTTGGAGAACAAGAAAGGTGCGCAGAACTACTCTTTATTCCGTGACGAATTCCTTGCGGTTCATTTCCTTCATGGCGGGGATAAAAGCCATGCTCAGGGTCGTGACCATATAAATAAATCCCAGCCCCAGAAGCATGGGCTGGACGCCCACTCCCTCCGTCAGCACACCGCCGATCAGCATCCCGAGCGGCATAGCGGACCAGGCGCCCGCGCTGATCGCGCCGCCCACCCGCCCGCGCATATTGCGGGGAATGCGCTCGAATTCCACCGCGCCGAGGATCGGGTTGAGCGGACCGGCACCCATGCTGGCAATGAAGTTGCCCGCGACGGCGAGCCAGAACGGTGGATAGGTTGCAAATAGAAAGAACCGAAAGCTGGTCAGCACGAACCCGAATACAAACACTGCGTGGCGCGGCAGGCGCGGCCCGATAGCGCTGAAGATCAGCGCGCCAAGTACGGCTCCGCCTCCGTTGGCGGCGATCAAGAGTCCCAGATTTATAGCTTGGCCGTACACCTGCTTGACGAACACCGGCTGGACCACGCCGGCGTAGACCGCATCCAGGAAATTGGTGGCCATAATCATGATGACGATGGCAAGCATCAGCTTATCGTTGTAGATGAATCGCAGCCCTTCACGCAGCTCGTCGAAGTATTTGCCGCGCGGTTGTTCTTCCTGCTGCTGTACCGGCTGGTGGATGTGGATGGTCACGCCGATGATGGCCGCCGAAACAAAAAAGGAGGCTGCATCCAGCCAGAGTACATTTTCGGTGCCCATCAGGGCGATCAGCAGGCCGCCCAGCGGAGCACCAACCAGGCGTGCGCCCCGCTCGATGATATGGAGCAGGGACGTGGCGCGTTCGATAGGCATCTGCGCCATCTGGGCCAGCTCTGGCAGCAGCGCATTGCGAGCCGTGCTGCCGGGTGCATCCAGCAGGGCGCCGAGGAAGACGAGCACCATCAATTGCCAGAACTCGAGCCCGACCGTAAAGTAGAGTAAGGGTATCAGCGCGGTCGTCACGCCGCTGGCAATGTCGGCGATGATGCTGGTGCGTTTATAGCCGAGCCGGTCGACCAGGGTGCCACCGAAGAAACCGGCCAGCACCACAGGCAGCACCGTGAAGAAACCTGTGATGCCGGTCTGTGTCGCGCTGCCCGTGGTTTGAAGCACGAACCAGGGGATGGCGATGGCCGAGAGCACATTGCCGACCAGCGAGATGGCATTGGCCGTCAACAGCCAGATGATGGGCAGGCTGTTTTTCTGAGTCATTTTAATGCTGGCCCAGTGTTCCCAGGGTGCGGACGCGGCGCTCGACACGGTAGAAGACCCAGCTGCCCACCCCCAGCATGACGAACATCGAGACGATGAGCAGGAGGATCTCCACCCGGATCGGGAGGATGGTGTCGGTCTGCAGGATCCAGCCGCGTACGGCGTCCAGGCCGTAGGTGAGGGGCAGCGCCAGTGAGATGGGGATCAGCCAGGAAGGCAGGGATTGGATGGGAAAGTTCGTGCCCGAAAAGCCCTGCACCAGGAAGCTGCTGACATCCACCAGCGTGTTCGCTTCACGCATAATGAGCACCAGGGCGGCAAAGGCAAATCCAAATCCGTACAGGCCGATCAGCATCGGGACCGCCGTCAGGAAGGCGGCCAGTGTGTTGCCCGTCGGTTTGAAACCGAACAGCGCACCCGCGATGACCAGCATGATCATCGAGATGATTGTCGTGGTCAGCAGGCTGGTCAGGGTCCGCCCGACGAGGATCAACAGGCGCGGCACCGGGGTCAGCCAGTTCGACTCGAGTACGCCTGCATCCATGTCCTGCTTAAGAGCGTAGCCCATCCCCCAGAACACGGTCAGGATGAAGTTGGTCAGCACCGTGCCAAGCAGGATGTAGGACATGTAATCGCCTGTACCGCTGTAGGCTGCGAAGCCGAGCGCCTGCCCGTTCGTGCTGAAGGCCTTGCCCATGAAGTAGACCGGCGTGATCCAGATGATCGGCTGGAAGATCTGCGACACCGCGTTCAACGGGTAGCGCCAGAAGACCTTCCAATCCTTGCGGGCGATGACGTATATGGCCCGCAGTTGTGTTCTCCAGTTAGGTTGAGAAAGAGTGTTTTGCATGGATTTCACCTAATATTGTCCGATCGAGCCGGTGCGGCGGGCGCGGCGTTCCATCCATAAGAACGTGGAATAGCCGAGGACCAGCCAAAACGTGCCGAAGAGAAGAAGCGGAATGAGGTCAGGAAGCAATTCCGGGAGGCGGGCATTCGAGAACGCGGCTGCGCGCATGCCGTGGATCAGATAGGTCTGCGGCAGCCACTTCGCCACCGTCTGCATCCAGTCCGGCAGCAGGCTGATGGGAAAGGTGATACCGCAGAAGATCATCACCAGCCCGCGGATCAGGAAGACGAACGCGTTGGCTTCCTTGACCGTGATGACCAGGCTGGCAAAGGCGAACCCCAGGCCGTAAATAGCAGGGATAGCCGCCAGCATCATCAAAAAGATCATCCATACACTGCCGTTGAGCCGGACGCCAAACAGCAGACCGAACTCCAGGGCGGTGACGCCGATGAACATCATCATCGAAACAATCTGTGGTCCGGTCTGCCCGAGCAGGAAGGAAAAGCGCCAGGTGGGGGAGAGCCAGTTGGATTCGAGTGTGCCGCGCATCTGCTCGGTGCGCAGGGAAAAACCCACATCCCAGAGCACGATGTTCTGCCACATCCAGACCGTGGTGCCGATCACGATATAGCCAATGAAGTCGCTGGCGCCTGTGATATCCATGAACACAGCCATGCCGCTTCCGTCTGGACCCGCAAGGGCACGCGCTGTGAGAATGTAAAGCATCGGGAAGATCACCGGCCAGATGAACAAAGCAATGACCCAGCTTGGATAACGCGTGAAGATCACCCATTCACGGCGCATGACCGCCAGGAGCGCACGGAGGTCAGCCCTTAACCCGCGTCGAGCGAGGGAGCTCGTAAACGTAGTTTCCATGCCGGACCTCTAGTCCCGTAATGCCTTGCCGGTGAGGTGGATGAAGACATCCTCCAGCGACGGCTTGACGATGTTCATGTTTTTCAGCATTACCGCCCTGGAGTTCGGATTGATGTTCGGTGTCAAGCTCAACGGCAGTGTATGGATGATCCTGCTCATGGCGCTGGCAGCCATTCCATCGATCTACGGATTGGGCTTTGCCTTTGCCAGCCTGGTCATCACGGTCAAGGAAGCGAATGCGTTCGTCTTCCTGATCCGCGGGCTGGTAATGATCTTCTGCGGGATTACCTTTCCGATCATCCTGTTGCCCGGCTGGATGCAGTCTGTTGCCAGATGGCTGCCGCAGACCTATTTGATCCATGGCATGCGCGCCGCGGCGTTTTCGAATGCGGGCATACGCGAGCTTGCACCAGACCTCATCCCGCTCCTTTTGTTCGGCGTCTTCTGGCTTGTCGTTGGCTATTTCACGTTCCTATGGATGGAACGCCGCGCCCGCCGTACCGGTGCGATTGGACAATATTAGGTGACACATATGGAAATCACCACCCTTTCCCAACCGAATTTTCGAACCCAGCTGCGAGCACTCTACGTGATTGCTCGTAAAGATTGGAAAGTATTCTGGCGTTACCCGTTGAACGCCGTCTCCAACATCTTCCAACCGATCATCTGGATCACGCCAGTCTATTTCATGGGCAAGGCGTTCAGCACCAACGGACAGGCTCTTGGATTTGCTGCCTACAGCGGCACCAGCGACTATATGTCCTTTATCCTGCTTGGCACCGTGCTGACCAACTTTATCCTCACAGTGTTCTGGGGGATGGGCTACGCTCTTAAAAATGACATGGATGCCGGTGTATTGGAATCGAACTGGCTCACACCGGTTCCGCGTCTGCTGATCCTGGTCGGGCGGACACTCAGCAGTCTCCTAGTCACCACCATCACAT
>DASUOS010000017.1:0-7269 GCA_036276515.1 Anaerolineales bacterium
ACCCATTGTTCCTTGAAATCGACCCCATCCACGATCCAGCCGGCATTTGCCCAGGCCCGCCCATTGACGTGATTCCCTTCTTTCGCATGGTCCCACCACTGGCGGTACTCATAGGCCGATGGCGGCAGTTTGTCTTTCAAGAGCCTTTCGATCTGTTCAAATCCAAGTGTAACTTCTCGTTGATCGGCAGGAAGCTCGCGCAGGTATTTCTCAAGCGGTGCATATTTACCGGCCATATGTTCTCCTGACTGCCCTGTTACGAAGGGCTATCCTGAAACAGGACCGCCCATGATCGGTCATCCCCTGCCAATTATGATAGATATCTGGCCCCCCGCTTTGCCCCTCCCTTCACTGGCACTGCGGCAGCAAATACGATTGCCCGGACATGAATTCGTAATCGTCTGCCTCCAGGACCGGGTTATGTTCCACGACCTGCTCATAGAACTTGCGCGCGGTCAGGCCTGCGTCCTTGACCGGGTTGGCGATCAGCTCCTCGTAGACCCAGGCGCGGCTCTTGTGCCCGAGGTCACCCGCATATTCCACCCAGATGATGGTGCAGGTTCCTTTTGTATTGGCTATGGCGAATGTCGGCGAGGGGAGCGCCCCGGCTGTCGACGTGGCTGCCGGCGTGGAAGGCCCGCCCCCAAGCGTCCTTTTTGCCATATCCAGCAGGTTGTCTGAGTAGGAGAGGATGCCAATGATGCAAAAGAAGACCATCAACACGGCCGGGAAGATGAGGATCAGCCAGTTCGATACGTACCACGGCCGGCCGCTCTCCGGCAGGTCAGGCAGGACGGAGAGCCCGGGCTGGATGGGAGGCTGCGGCTCTCCGGCCGCGGCACACCGGCGCTCGACAAACCCGGCATACTCGGCCAGCTCGGCGCGGCTGTTTGCATACGTCCCGCCCCTGGCAACCTGCTGCCGCTGCCGCTCGGCCTCCGACATCAGGCGGGCATCGCCTTCTGAAAGCCCCAGGTACTGCCGCCCGTAGCGGATCAGGTCCTGCCAGGACGCCTGGCTCACATCCCGGACGGTGTGCGGGGCTTTTTGCGAAAGCTCGAGGCGGATGCAGTCTGCCAGGGCGCCGTGCAGCTTGAGCAGCGCCAGGCCCAGGCGGTCGCGGTCCTGCTCAGACGCCTCTTCCAGCAGCCGCAGACCGTCCTGCAGTTTCTGCTGTACATCGCTATCGTGATCGGGTTGTGCGCTCATGAAGGATGAAGCCATTTTACATGACAGGTCCCCCCTCGAACAGTGCGGCATGGGTTAATCCCGTCGAAGAAAACCCATGCAAAATGCCGGAACGGGCGCAGGATCCCGACAAAGAGCTTCGGGGAAGGCAGCTTGTTGATGTCGATCGGATACTGCTTTTCGTTTTCCATCCTTCTCGCCTCCATGGGAAATGGAGACATCCCTTTGAACGCGTACGGAGAGCTTTACTCAAAGAGTACCGGCCACGAGCCTTCGTCCCCGGCCAGCAGGCCCAATCCGTCCCGCGCAGGCTTCGGGCAGGGCCGGGCATCGAAGGCCTTTGCTACCTCGGCGGCCGCGGGTGAAAAATAAGCTATGACCTCGCAGTGCAGGCGGCCTTCCGATTCGGAGCGGACGAATACCGCCATCTCCGGCGGCTTCCCGGCAGAAAGGAAGGCGGCTCGGAAGCGCTCTTCGATCTCTGCCGAAGGGACCGCCGCCATCATCCCATCCCCAAGGCTGACGGAATACCAGGGGTTCATGAAGTCGCCTCCTCCTTGAGCAAACGCCAGGCGGCATGATACTTCCGGACCCGGGCAAGATCAGTTTCATCGAGCGATGACAGTCTCAACACATCGATGTTGTCTTCGATGTCGGCCAGCTTGACCGCCGCGGCGATCCTGTTTTTCCCGGCCCGGGCGACAAAATCCATATAGTCTTCATTTTCATTCTTCGTCAGGCGCTGCACCGCTTCGACCACCTGCGCCGGGATGCCCTCGGCCAGCAGCTCTTCGGCCGTGATCTCCGAGTCTTCGAGCACATCGTGCAGCAGCGCCGCGGACATTTCCAGCTCGGTCCGCATCTTCGCCATCACCCGCAGAGGATGCAGGATGTACTCGCGCCCGGCTTTGTCCACTTTGCCGGCGTAGGCTCGCAGGGCGATCTGGAGGGAGGTTTCGATCAGTCTCATGTCGGGCGTCAGATGCGCTCCTGTTATTTCAATTCCGCCAAAGCGCGTTCCAGCAGATCGGCGACTTTGAGATCAGTCGCCCATGTTCGTAAATAATCCAGATCGAGCTCGCCCTCCCGCGTTTTGAGGACGCCGAGGATGTCGCGCCACTGGCGATGTAAATGCTTTCTTCGGGGTCTGTTGAAATAATGGATCTCCTGCGCCGTTCCAGCTGCATTTGATCGAACGCGCGCGGCCTGGGGATGAAGATATCGACTTTGAAGGCTGTTTCGTAGTGGATGAGATTGAAGCTGCTGCGATGCTCGACGGCGCCGCGCATCATTTCCTCATCGGCATAGAATTCCTTCGAGAGCTCGGCGGCCAGCAGCGGAATATGTTCAAGGTTCATATCCGCGACAATATCCACACCCAGGGTTGAGCGCATAACGCCATGCAGGGAACTGGCGAGCGAGCCGCCCACCGCGTAGGGAATGTGGAGCCGTTCCAGTGTTTGTGTGACGAGCAGGGTATTACGTGTGGCTTCAGCTGGCATGGCCATACACCTTTCGCGCCAGTTCTGCGCCGAGCATGAGCTCGGCCAGCTTTCGATGGATTTCCTGCGGTGTGGCGTCTGGGTTTCTTTCTTTAATCCCGCTTAATGCCAGCATTCGAACGGTCTCATTTAAGCTGTCGACGATGGCAAGCTTTTTCCAGGCAGGCAGGCGTCGAATGAGTCCAATTTGCAGAGCTTCCATTCTGGGGTCAGTATCGGGAAATAATGTGCTCATAGCTGAATTATATCTCTCGCCTCCCTTTCATGGCGGCAATCTCTTCACGCTGCCCCCGGCTGCGCAGCTCCGAAGTGCCCATCTCCGCCGCCGGTCGGGAGAGCACATCGTACCGGCAATGGATGCAGAATCTACTCCCCTCGCACGGGGTTGGCTGGTTTTCGTGTAAAGCAGGGACATCCTGACCGGTCCGCTCTGGCGCTCGTCGACTTTCTCGCCACAGAGACACTGAGTCATGGAGTTGTACATTTTTTGGCTCGGCGCCTCACCTGTCGCGATGCACGTCGGGAGTGACTCCGTGGTTCGCAGAATGATGCCACTACAGATCAAATTCGGGGCGGGTCATGTTATCGGGTAATCCCCGTAGTGTAAGCTGCTTTGATTGCGTACCATCAGGAAGTACCGCTTGTCTCATCATTAACTTTACTTTTTATTTTGATTTGCAGGTTGAAAATCCAGGGAAAAGTAAAGCAAATTATACGGCACGATGTAATACAACTTTTGATTGATTAATAAATCCATCTCTCTCTGGATGACATCCCAATTAAAGTATTCTACACTTCCTTTATCAAAAAGGAGAGACAAAATGGAACAAAACAAATCAATCCGCAGCGGCACAAATCAAGCCTCCACCCTTTGGATTGGACTGGTATTTATCTTTGGCGGAGCAGTCGTCCTGCTCCATCAGCTTGACATCCTGCCTTTCCAATTGAATTGGTGGGCCCTCCTGGTCCTTTTCCCCGCCTTTGGCACGCTTACCAGCGCATACAACCGCTACCGTTCCACGCATGATGTATTTGACATGGGTGTGATGATCCCCGCATTGGTTGGCCTGTTCATGCTTCTGATGTCGGTGAGCCTGCTGCTTGGCAATGCGGTCGATCTCAAGTTGAGGGTCTACTGGCCCATTATCCTGATTGTCCTCGGCCTGGGTTTGATCCTTGGCCGCCGGCGAAGATCGTAAGCACAAATACGAGTGAGGAAAAGAGCATTCCATGATCAATAAACGAAAGCCCCGCTTTGAGGCGGGACTTATCTACCTGCCGGCTATGCAGTGCTCTCCGGGGGAGATGCCGGCTGTACTGCCCCGAGGACCACGCTTCCGATCTGAATGACCGGCTGGACGTCCGTGAAATTGGGAACGTCGGCCAGGATCTCAGCAGCATGGGCAGCCAGTCCTTTTTGCAGATCTTCCATCGTTTCGAACAGCAGAGTTCCGATCGCCGCATACGCAGGGGGCTCGCCGGGCGTCAGGCTGCCAAGGCCTTGATCGACTTCCGCCACGACCGGGAAGCCGGCGCTCTCAAGCCTGGCCTTCGTCATGGGGACGTGTTTGGTCAGGTAGTACTCCATATCGAAATGACTGTCATTCGTCCGGGGCCATAAAGCAGTTAAGCGGATCATTGTTTCTCCTATAAAGTTGTCTGATTGAAAGGATTTGTTTGTGTGGAACCCGCCAGATCATGCAGTGCTTTGCTGATTCACTACATTACTTCATACTACAGAGGAAATCACCCGGCGATATCCCCCGCTTGGGGGATATCGCTCTCCGCCAGTTAGGAGAGGAAGTCCCTGCCGCCCAGGTTCCGTTTGCCCTTCGATAGGTCGTGTTCGAGCGGGGAATACTTACCGGCCATTCGTGTTGCTGTCTGTGGGAGGTGGGGTGACGATCATGTGCCCCGGACCCTGCGCAGCTCATGCAGGACCTCGAACCCGGCGCTGCGCGGGATCTCCTGGAAGACCGCCAGCAGCTCGGGCGACGGCAGGACGGAGCTGCGCGCCGCCAGGTCCAGGATCATGCCTTCCAGGTCGAGGTGGACCGCTTTCTTTCCGTTGGCTTTGAAGATGTTGTGCTGCACCCGCCAGCGCCCGCCCTGCAAAGACAGCCCGGACAGCGCAAAGTCGATGGTGATGGTTTCACCGATCCGCACTTCACGCAGGAACTGGGCCTGCAGGCCCGTATAGGTGGGCGCAATGCCAAGCTCGGCGAAGCGGGCCGGCGAAAAACCGCGTTCGCTAAAGAACCGGTAACGCAGGTCGGCCGCCGCGTCGATGTAGGCCGCATAATTGACGTGGTTGTTCGCATCCAGGTCCGACCAGCGGATCTCATACGTTTTGGAATATTCGCTCATGCGGCTGCCTCATTCAAAAATGCAGGATGTACTCATGCCCGGATTTGTCCACTGTGGGGTAGTAGGCTCTCCGTGCAGCTAGAAATGATGTTTCTCCATGTCGCACCAGGGCAAAACCGCCAACCTGTTTAGCTTGTGCAGTTCTGCCGCTAATCCAGGATATCGTTCGCCATTCGTTCCTCCAGGAACCTCACCGCTTCCTCCACACCGGGAAATTCGTTGAGGCCCGGTTTGTGGTGTTTGACTCCCATCCAGACCCAGCACTCGCAGGATGGATTGCCCGCGTACCTCGCCTCCAGACTCTCCGCTGTAAATTTGATCCTGCTGTAGGTGGGCAGTAAGGAATTGTAAAAGACATGCTGGGGGACGATAAAATAGCAGGCATACTCCCGGTCGATGTGGGATGGCGGCAGCGGAAATCTGTCCAGCATGGCTAAAATGCTCATGCGGCTGGTGCAGTCTGGGACTACCAAGACAGGCAGGACCACGCGCATGTCGGCAAGTGAAAATTTTCGGAGCAGGATTGGCGACAGGCGAAACCCCAGGCCAAGTTCCATCACCAGCTGAAAGCCTTTTTCGAGTGAGGCATGGTAGGCAGCTACCAGGCTCAGGCAGTCTCCCAGCGATTGCCTGAGATATAGACCCAGGTCATCTCTTACCTTCTCATCATCCCGGGAAGCGTTCAAAATATATTGGATGGTTAGCACAAGGGCAATCAGGAGTGAATATTTAAGCGTCGGGTCACCCGGCGCCAGGACCCATCCCTGGTTAAATGCGTCTACCTGGGCGGTGAACCACCCGGGCTGTCTGGCAAAAAGGAGACTGGCTGCGCCGATGTTCCAGCTCTCCAGCAGATTTTTTGGGAATAACAGGATACTTAAGCAAAAAGCAACTGGGAAGACAGAGACGAAAAATATGACAGCTTCCAGGGAAAACTGCCACATCATTGGCTTTTTGACGGCGGCGGCAATTCCCTGGATGGCCTTGTGCAGCAGGAGGGGTCGCCATTTGGCTGCGATCCACTCCTCGTATTCCCTGAAATGGGCCGGTGTCAATTGCGCCACCTTTGTCAGGTCAAAGGTGTCTGCCAGCGAGACCAGGGAGCGGCGAAGTCGTTGCGCGGAACATAATTCATAGTCTGCATGGTACCGCTCTAACTCTCTGTCGATGAGACCGGGTATGCCTCTGTGGGCAGATATGATGACGACGACCAGGCATACTAAAAGGACACCAAATGAGATCTCGTCCATCCAAACGACAAACTCCCACAGATCCCGGCTGATGGCTGCAAAAGCCAGGCTGACCGCAAGAGACCTTGCCGTCTGGCTGACCACCCTCGATTGATTTAAGAGTGCTTTTTGGATCCCGGAAAGAATATTCCAGACGGCGTCGTAGGGCTTTAATAAGGCAGCCCGGGGGTCCTTTTGGGCACTGGCCACGACATACACTTCGAGCAGGATGAATTGAAAGATGACGGGGATGGATAGCCAGTCGGAGACGCCTAAAAAACGGCGGAACCCGAAGAGAAACAGCAACAGCAGTCCCGTGTAGATATATACAGCAAAATTGGTCACCCGCCGGTAGATGGGTCTCTCGAACAAAGCCTCGCGGAACCGGTCGACAAACACAGACCAACTGAGCGGGATGCCTTGCAGGCTGCGAATCGACTGGGCTACCGGCTCCAGAATTCCGAAGGTAAAAAGGACGAGTCCGATCCACAATAGGATCAGCCAGAGTCGCTGGAGGAAGAGGACTGCGCTAATTACGAAAAGGATCCCGGTGAGAGTTTGGACCCTGCGGACCAGCCTGGTCCGCTGTTCGCCGGTCAGGAACTGGCCGAGTCCCAGCTGGTTGATACGGATCACGAGGAGTTCAGTTATCTTTTCCATGGATGCTATGTTGTTTTTGCTCCTGCTTTTGGTGAGGGATTGCTCTTACTTCCTTCCGAGCCTGACATTTACCGGCCTGTTCCGCTTCGTTGGGCAGTTACGGTTCGCTCTCTTCAAACAGGGTGCCCACCTACTGACTCCACATCTTCGCCATCACCCGCAGGGAATGCCCGGCTTTGACCACTTTGCCGGCGTAGGCTCGCAGGGCGACCTGGAGGAGGTTTCAATTAGATACATGAGACGCGACGATTACAGTCACTTCAACACCAATGCCAGAGGAGTACGCGTTTTGCATGGCCGGAACCTACTTCCATTTTCGCATC
>DASUOS010000018.1:0-5030 GCA_036276515.1 Anaerolineales bacterium
GTATCGCCATCGGCCGCTCGTATCGCGATGCGCCTGAGATCGACGGTATGGTGTTCATCGAAGGCGATGCGCAGATCGGCGATATCGTACCTGTGAAGATCACCGGCGCGATGGCCTACGATCTGACTGGTATGCCTGAAATGCAGGGGATCAAGCTGCAAGTAAATCCATAAGGCAGTTTTCCAGGATGGGTGAAATATAAAGATCCATCTATCCATATTATCCCGCAGTCAACCCGACTGCGGGATTTTGTTTGGTAGTTGAAAACTTCAAAACACCCGATCTGGCGTACACTTGCTATCATCATCATATCCATGGAGGATGCAATGAAACGATTTATCCCTTTGTTTGTTCTTACACTTGTCATGGTCCTGCTGGTGACAGCAGCCAATCCGGTTCCCAACACGACATTTACCCTTGTGCAGGGACTTCCCGCCACGATGCAGGTGGGTGAGGTGTACACCGTTATCGTCCAGGTAGAGAGTGACCAGGAATTCATCTCCGCAACGGCCCTGCCATCCTTCCAGTATGCGGGCAAGGGCGTGGTCGCCCTGCAGGGTGGGGACCGTTCCGGGCGCGGCACTACCACCACTCTCGCTGTCACGTTCAAGGCGAAGAGCCCAACGGCACGCATGGCCGAGGGTTCCGCACCGGTCTACCTGGTGGTGGGGGTCCGGTATGGGGGCGGGTACGTCGCCGTCCAGGAATACAGATTCGATGTGATCGTGCCAGAATAAAGTAGAAAGCTGGTTAATCGAAAACAGCCCATCCCTGTGCCGGATGGGCTGTTTTATTTGCAACAAGCCTATGAGGCGCGGGCAAACGCGGTGGCAAGCAGGATGAGCAACGAGAGGCCGAAATTGATCCGCAGCAGCAAAACTTCCCGTCTTCGCAGGGATTCGATCTCGCTCGTGTTGTCGCTCTTCTTCGATCGGACGATCGCCCGGCGGATGGCGGGGATTACCTCCCAGGTCTGGACGGCGCTGACGACCACCATCACGATTCCAAAAAGGTGCTTGGTCAGGATCGCCAGGGACCACTGGGTGCTGGTGGACAGGAACCCGTCGTAATGCGGGTTGACGCTCATCTGGAACAGGCCGGTGAGAACCAGTGCGCTCATGCTGAACCAGGCGATCGGCTCCAGCCGTCTCTGCATGGCTTCGATGAAGACCAGCTGGTTGGCCGAGTCGAGGGAGCGACTCATAGCCGGCAGGATCAGCAGTGAGACACCTGCCAGGCTGCCCACCCAGGCGACGGTCGCAAAGAGATGGAGCCAGTAGGTCAGGGCCAGCGCCCAGGTGGGAGGGGCAGTGAGCATCGACTCTTAGGGGTAGGACGTGACGGCAGGGGTAGTCTCGGTGACGACCGGGGTGACCGAGAGGGTCAGGTCGATGGTGGGGGTGGCAGGGAAGCAGCCGAGGAACGCGTCGTCGTAATTTTCGGCAGCAGCGTTATCCAGAGCCGCGATGCCCTGGGCGTTGTCGTATTGAGTAATGGCATCGCAGTACTGCCCCTGCTCAAATAACTGATCGCCGTAGCGCATGGAGGCGTACCAGTACCGCTCGGAGGAGGTCATGGTGCCATCCCACAGGCCGCTCCACGCCAGCACCTGGCTGAAGTAGTTCACTGCCTCCTGCCAGTTCAACTCCCAGAAGGACGCACCGATCAAATAATAGCGTGCCCCCTCGCGGACGCCGTTCGTATCCCGGTCGAGTGGGCCGAAGCGCTCCGCCAGGGTAAGCTGATAGATCCCGCCTTCGAGGTTGCCCTGCTGGATCAGAATCGATCCGTAGTTGCGGAGAGCGAAGTAATACATGCCGTCGACCTGGGCGGTCTGGTAGGAGGCATCCAGCTTGCGCAATGTGTCAAGCGCCTGGATGGTTCCAAGCCAGTCCTGGGCCGCGATCAGCTGCTGGGCGCGGGTAAAGGCCTCCTGGGCGCCGGTGAAATCGGGCGTGGGCGTCAGCGACGGGGTCAGCGTGGGAGTGGGCTGGTTGCTCAGCACCAGGATTTCGGTGTATTTTTGCTGTGCGTCGGGGAAGGAGGGATCGTTGGCGATGATCCACTCGAGACGCTGTTTGGCGATCTCGTAACGGCCGAACTGGATGTCGATCAGCGCGTTCTGGTATTGTTCGCCGAGCTGGCCCATAATGACCGTGGACTGGTTGTTGCGGCGAATATCGAGGCCGGATGAGTAACCAGCCAGTACTGCAATGACCAGGAGTACGATCAGACCGAGCGCGTTGAACAGGAAGGCCCGTCCGCGGCGCGGCTTGCTCACAGGTCTATTGGGTTGTGTGCCCTCAGTTGTTTCAATGGTTTCACTCATGAGTTTTATTATATCCTAACGAAATTTTCGAACCCTTCGGTGGTTTCTTGCAGGAAACGCGGCTCGTTTCTACTACAGTTTCAGTAACAATTTGACTTCAGACCAGATGAATGGCAGTGCAGCCAGCCCGCCGAGGATCATTCCCAGCAGGGCGGTCAGCACCGCGGGCCCGGGGATGTAGAGGGCCAGAAGGTAGGCTGTCACCCCGCCGATGAGCGCTGCCAGAAAACCCCGGCCGACCGCGCTCCAGACATTGAGAGGTTCATGCAGACGCCTGCTCAGCCAGCCGAATAAAATGATCGATTCGATCAGCAGCGCGATCTCGGCGAACGCAATCAGAGGGGCTCCAATACTTCGGAAGAGGGTGATCCCGGCAATGCCGATCAGCAGGAAGATCGCCAGCCGCAGCAGTACCGCGTAGAGCGGGTACATCGGTTCCTTGCGGGCGTAGAACGAGCGAGCCGCCACTTCCTGGATGGAGAAGCCGGTCAGGGTGAGCAGGTAGGCACGCGTGGTCCAGGTGATGAGAGAGGACGTTTCGGCGTCGAAGCCGAACACGGCGCGGACAAGCGGGTTGACTCCCGCCGCCAGAACGGCCGCAACGGGAATGGTCAAGGCAATCAGGACCCGCAGGGCGCGCTCGACCGCCAGACGGAATTCGGCCCACTCTGCACGGGAGGCGTATTCAGCCAGGGTGGGAAGCATGGCCGTGGCGATGGCTGTCCCAAGCAGGGTCTCCGGCACCTGCATGATCATCCAGCCGTACGTCAGGGACGTGACCGCGCCGACCTGGTCCAGCCGGGAGGCGAGGTTGTCGCGGACGATGACGATCAGCTGGATGCCGAACATGGTCAGCAGACGCGGGCCAAGCAGCTTCAAGGCCTCGAGCAAGCCTGTGTGGCGCAGGTCGAGAGCAGGCGTCCATTTGAACTGGTAACGGATCAGGGCGGGGATCTGAACAATCAGGTGCAGCGCCGCACCCAGGATGACGCCGTAGACCAGGCCGCGGATGCCGTAGCGCGGCACAAGGAAGAGAGCCCCGGTGATCTGTCCCACGTTGTACATGCTGGGAGCAAGGGCGGGCAGCAGAAAATGCTGGTTGGCCTGCAGGCTGGCCATCACCAGGCCGCTGACCGAAAACAGGATCGTTCCGATCAGGTTCAGCCGCATCAGGTCTGCCACCAATTGACGTTGTTCCGGTCCAAAGCCAGGTGCGATCCCGATCTCCGCGTTGACGATTGGCTCGGCAAAAATGGCCACCAGAATGGCAATGCTGCCTGTCGTGACAAACGCCAGGTTGGCCACGCGCGAGAACAGATCCCAGGCATCGGCGCGGCCCTTTGTGGTGAGGTATTCGCTCATCAGGGGGATGAAGGCCATGGCCAGGGCACCGCCCGAGATCAGGGCAAAAAGCACATCCGGCAGGTTGTTGGCCGCGTTGAACGTGTCGAGCAGCTCGACCGAATCTGCATACTGGCGCGAGATAATGCCCACGCGCACAAAGGCGAGGATCTTGTCGATGAGAAAGAAGAACGCGATGAGCAGCGATGTACGCGCCAGGAAGGTCAATTTGTTCATCGACGGGTCTTAATGGTCGTCCGGGGGAGGATTTTCTGAAGGGGTAAAGTTCGGAAGCTTATCGGCCAGCTGATAGGGTTTGTGGATCAGCGCAGGCAGGCACTGAGGACAGATATACAGGTCCTTCCCCTGGAATTTCAGGGTGATGAGCGGTCTGTCCGCTTCGGACGCGCCGCAGTTCAGGCAGGTGAAGATTGGCATGGATTTCCTTGATTTCAGAATGTTGTAACGCGATATTCTTATCGCCGGATACGATGCCGAGGTACGGCTATGGTACATAAGGCGGGGTGTTCATAACGACAAACCGGCCATCCGCATTCCGGCTGACGGTATATTCGAACCGGGAAACAGGCGGCATCTCGGTCTCATCCGCGCCGCAGCAGGGACCCAGCACGAACAGGCTGCCATCCGAGTTGTTGAATTCTACCTGAAACACGTACGAGTCGCCGCGCAGTTCCTGGAACGTGGCCGAGCGAACTTCCAGGCATTGCAGAAGCTGGTTGTCACAGGCCCACGTCCAGAGGGCGAGGAGATCGTCCGGATCGATCTCGGGATTGAATACCTGTAACGCCTCGTACTCCCCGCCATACAGTGGGACGGCTTCCGCGTACTTCTTCTCATGGAGGAGCGTCAGAAAGTTGATCAGCACATCGTGCGCTTCAGACATCGTCGATGGCAGCGAGGTTGGCTCCTGGGTATTCGGGACGGGAATTGCTGTCGCAGGCTCGCTGACTGGCAGAGTGCTGCAGGCGGAGAGGAGGAAAAGGAGGAGTATCGATGGAGCCAAACGTTTCACTAGAACAGGCCTTTCACGATCCCGCCGTCCACGTTGAGCATGACACCTGTGATGTAGGAGGCAGCCGGTGAGACGAGGAACACGGCTGCCCGGGCGAATTCCTCAGGCTGGGCGATGCGGCCCAGCGGGATCTCGGCGATCTGCTTCGCCAGCTCCTCCTCGACTGTGGTCTTGTTGTTTCGGGCACGGAATTCCATCAGGTGCTGGACGCGTTCGGTCAGCGTCCAGCCGGGCAGGATGCTGTTAAAACGAATCCCGTCCCTGCCGAGTTCCAGCGCCAGGGACTTGGTCAGGCCGGCGGTCGCGGCGCGAATGCTGTTCGACAGG
>DASUOS010000019.1:0-4144 GCA_036276515.1 Anaerolineales bacterium
CTGCTGCTGCCTGCCCAGCGGAGGAATGAGACGCGCGCGGTCGCACTTGCTGCTGCCACGTTTGCGTTGATCCTATCTTTCTGGATGTACTTCAACTATGACCAGGCGGCAGGCGGATATCAATTCCTGGAACGATACAACTGGCTCCCCGCACTCGGGATCAGCCTGTACTTCGGTGTAGATGGCGTCAGCGCGCCGCTCGTCCTGCTGACGGGCGTCGTGATGTTCACGGGCGTACTGATCTCCTGGGGCGACGATCACCCGCACGTGATGGCCGGCATCCAGGACCGCCCGCGCGAGTTCTTTGCCTTCCTGTTCATCCTGGCGGCGGGTGTGTTTGGCGTGTTTGTCTCGCTGGATCTCTTCATGCTGTTCTTCTTCTACGAGATCGCGGTCTTCCCGATGTACCTGTTGATCGCCATCTGGGGGTGGGTGGTGACTCGTGAATATGCTGCGATGAAGCTGACCCTGTACCTGTTCGTGGGCTCTGTCGTTTCATTGGTCGGTGTACTGGCAATGTTCTGGGTGCAGCACAAGAACACCGGTGTTCTCAGTTTTGACATGCTTGCCATGGAGAGTGCCGGCTTCTCGCAAACATTCCAGGATATCTGGTTCCTGCCGGTCTTCCTGGGTTTCGCCGTGCTGGGCGGCATCTGGCCGTTCCACAACTGGTCCCCGGATGGACACGTTGCCGCACCGACCGCCGTCTCGATGTTCCACGCAGGGGTACTGATGAAGCTCGGCGCGTTCGCCGCTCTGCGCGTCGGTATCATGCTGCTGCCGCAGGGCGCCCAGACCTGGTCCTGGCTGATTATGCTGTTCGCCGCAGTGGCCGTGGTCTATGGCGCCTACATTGCCTTTGTCCAGATGGACTTTAAATACATGGTCGGGTTCTCCTCGGTCTCGCATATGGGACTGGTGATGCTCGGCTTCTCCACCCTCAACCGCGAGGGGCTGCTTGGCTCAGGCCTGCAGATGTTCTCGCACGGCGTGATGACAGCTCTCTTCTTTGCGGTTGTCGGGATGATCTATGACCGGGCCCACACGCGGCAGATCCCCGAGCTGGGTGGGATCGCCAAGATCATGCCATTTGCCACGATCGGCTTTATCATCGGCGGCCTGGTCTCGATGGGCATGCCGCTGTTCTCCGGCTTCGTGGCGGAATTCCCGATCTTCATGGGTGTCTGGAACCGCCAGTGGCTGGTTGCGGTGATCTCCAGCGTTTCGATCGTCATCACCGCCGCTTATATCATGCGCAATATCCGGCAGGTGTTCTTTGGGGAATTGCCTGAGAGGTTCGAGGGCCATCTGACTGATGTCACCGTGCTGGATAAGGTGGCCATCACAACACTGTGCCTGTTCATGATCGTGATCGGCCTGTTCCCCGGCTTCATGGTGCCTCTCGTCGAACGAGGCGTGGACAACATCCTTCGTCTGCTGGGAGGTGCATAATGTTTACTTCGACGGATTTCGCCTCCATCCTTCCCGAGATTTTGATCCTCGTCCTGGGCATGCTCGTGCTGGTGATCGAGCCGTTCTGGAAGGAGGAGCAGCGCCGTAATGTTGGCTGGCTGACCGCCGGCGGACTGCTGGCTGTGATTGTCATCAGCTTCCTCTTTGGACAGCCAGGTGAGCCGGTTACCACACTCGGGGGCATGGTCCGCTTCGACTGGCTGGGGTTCTTCTTCAAGATGCTCTTCATGTTCGCCGGCGCGGCAACGGCCCTGCTGTTCATCGACAATGAGAAGGTCGGTCACCGCGGGGAAGCCTATCTCCTGCTGCTCGCCTCGCTAATGGGCATGAACTTGATGGCGGTCTCTGCCGACCTGGTCATGCTCTACCTGGCGATCGAGACTACTTCCATTCCGCTGTATGTACTTTCCGGCTTCATGCTCGGGGATGCAAAGTCGACCGAGGCCGGCTTCAAATATCTCCTCTTCGGCGCTATGACCTCCACGGTCATGCTCTACGGGTTCAGCCTGGTCTTCGGCTTCACCGGGACAACCGATATTTACGAGCTTACAGGGTTGCTCCAATCGGGCAGTCTGTCGGCAGTGGCGGCGTTTGGGATCCTGGCGTTGATCCTGGTTGGTCTGGGGTTCAAGGTCTCCATCGTCCCCTTCCACTTCTGGGCCCCGGACGTTTATGAAGGCGCACCGACACCTGTGGCAGGATTTCTGTCCACGGCTTCCAAGGCAGCCGGGTTCGCCGTTCTGGTGCGCCTGTTCTTCGTAGCGTTCCCCGATCTTTCCGTTACCTGGACGATGGCGCTCGCCATCCTGTCCGCGATCACCATGACGGCGGGAAACCTGCTGGCTCTTCCGCAGACCAACATCAAGCGTCTGATCGCCTACTCGTCGGTTGCCCATGCGGGTTATACGTTGATCGGCGTTGTGGCCCTGACGCAGCTGGGAGCGGCGTCCGTGGTATTCTACCTGGCCGCCTACATTGCCACCAATCTGCTGGCCTTTGGCATCGTAATGGCCTTTGCCCGGGTGACCGGGCTGGAGGATCTTAAAGACTACGCCGGCATGAGCCGCCGCAACCCGGCCCTGGCGTTGATGATGCTGGCGGCCTTCCTGTCGCTGGCGGGGATGCCCCCGTTTGCCGGGTTCGTGGCTAAAGTGTTCGTGTTCGCTGCCGGTATCCAGGCGGACTATGTATGGCTGGTCATCATCGGCATCCTCAATTCGATCATCGGTGTGTACTACTACCTGAATGCGTTGAAGTATGTCTACCTGTACCGCATGCCGGAACAGGATGAGGAGAATCATCCCGTCCCATTGACCCGTCCGTACGCCATCGCGCTGGGCGTGCTGGTGATCGGCGTGATCCTGATCGGGACCGTGTTCGCCCCCTGGTTCAGCTGGTCCGATGCGGCGGCCTTGAATTTGTTTTAGATATGGCGTCCAGCAGCTTGCTGTTGGACGCCAACCTGTAAGCGACATTTGCTATCCGATTTGACAGCCTTTTCATCTGTCAGTTATAATTGTGCCACATGACACAATCGGAACAAAAAGGCAGAAGCATCCTCACGACCCTGCTCATCGTGATGATCGGGCAGGTGGGATGCCTGACGCTGATCATCATCCTGGCTTCGGTCTTTGGCGGGTTGTGGCTGGATAATACGTTCGGTACAAAGCCGGTTTTTACACTGGCTTTGTTGTTTGCCGGAATTCCGATCTCGGTGCTGGTGATGCTTGTGGTAGCGCGCAGGACCCTGGCCCGGCTGAAGGATAAGGCAGACGCAGAAAATAATACGGAAACTACGTCGTAGGAGGCGGACTTGGAACAAGAAAATCGCAGACCCTGGCGCCGATGGGTCGTCCTGGTGCTCCTGATCGCAGGGTTCATCCTGGGTGGGATCTTTGTCCCCGTCCAGCCTGAGATCCTGGTCGCACCTGAAAAGTTGTTTGATATCACACTGCCCTGGGGTGGGACCTTTAGTGTGGTGAATACGCTGCCCACGCTGTTTGTCACCATATTTCTGATCATCATCCCCCTGGCATGGGCTACCCGAAACTCGCTATTGAAGAGCGCACAAACCGACCTGGTGCCGCGCGGTATCGGCAACGCCATGGAAGCCATCCTGGAGATGCTCTACAACCTGACGGAAGGATCGGCAGGCAAGTATGCAAGGATGATCTTTCCCTGGTTTGCGACCATCATGATCTATGTGCTCATTGCCAACCTGCTCAAGCTCGTTCCGGGCTTTGAGTCGATCGGCGTGCTGCACGAGTCGCATGGTGAGGGTGGCCATCATATCGAGCCGCTGATCGGCAACTGGTATCTCTTCACCCATGAAGAAGGTGAATACGTCCTGGCGCCGTTCTTCCGCGGCATCTCCGTGGATTTGAACTTTACCGCCGCCCTGGCGATCATCTCGGTCGTGATGATCCAGGTGATCGGTGTCCGTGCCCAGGGCGCGGCGTATTTCAGCAAGTTTTTCAATACGCGCCGAATGTTCAAGGTGCCGTTCTTCGGCGCCATGGATTTTCTGGTAGGCCTGCTGGAGCTGATCTCGGAAATTTCGAAGATCCTCTCGTTTGCCTTCCGTCTATTTGGAAATATGTTTGCAGGGATCGTGCTGGTCGCGATCGTGGCGGGCCTGCTGGGCCGGTTCTCCATTCTGCCGGCCATGGTA
>DASUOS010000020.1:0-2692 GCA_036276515.1 Anaerolineales bacterium
CATCTTCGGCATGTTCTCATTCCACGGTGTGGTCATTGTACACAACGTGGTTGCGGTCATCCTGGTGGCGAACGCCCTGCTCTCAGTCTTCTACCACATCGCCACCGAGCGGGTCCAGGAATACATCCCACGGCCCTACGGGTTCTTCGACGATGCCATCGTCCAGGCAAAGTATTACATCTCAGGTATCTTCCGGAGCGAGCCGCATCCGTTCGAGAAACGTCCCGATAGCCGCATGAATCCGATCCAGAAGGCCACCTACTTCGGTATCCTGAACGTACTCCTGCCGCTGCAGATCCTGACGGGAGTGTTAATGTGGGGCGTGCAGAAATTCCCCGCCATCGCCGGCTGGTTCGGTGGACTCCCCGTCCTGGCCCCCTTCCATTCCCTGGTCGCATGGACATTTGCCACGTTCATCGTCGGCCATGTCTACATGACGACCACCGGAGCCACTCCGCTGGAAGCCATGCGAGGCATGGTGACCGGGTATGAGGATGTGGAAGTACATGAGCATGAGGTAAAGGAAAAAGACGAAGCGTCATTGCTTCCTGAAGGCTCGCAATGACGCTTCGTGGAGAATCATTATGACAACAGCTCCTATCACAAAGAAAAGTATCTTTAACCGTCCTGAAAAGCCATATGTCCATCCCTATCTCGGGGGGACGATATTGGGCATTGTATTGTTCCTGGCCTTCCTGTTGACCGGGAATGGCCTCGGCGCATCCGGCGCGATCAGCCGTATCGACGTGGCCATCCAGGATGCTGTCGCTCCCGAACACGTTGATAACACACCTTATCTGCTCAAGATGGCCGGCGGGGACAAGAATCCGCTCGACGACTGGATCATCCCGGTCTTCTTCGGCGCCCTGCTTGGCGGCTTCGTCTCCGGAACGATCAACGGGCGCACGAAGCTCGAGACCAACAAGGGACCGAACATCTCCAACCGGAGGCGCTACCTGATGGCCTTCATCGGCGGGACGATCATGGTCTACGGGGCGCGCATGGCACGCGGCTGCACGTCCGGGCAGGCGCTCTCCGGCGGTGCGACCCTGGCGGCGGGCTCGTGGCTGTTGATGTTCGCCATCTTCGCCAGCGCCTATGGGCTTGCTTATTTCGTCCGCAAATTGTGGAACTAGGAGGATGCAATGAATTTCCCTCTACAGGGTTTTCTCTCAGTCAGCGCTTCGAACCCGTGGACCTACGTCGTTTTCGGTTTGATCGGGTTTGCCTTTGGCTATGCCCTGGAAATATCCGGGTTTGGCAACTCGAAGAAGCTCGCCGCCCAGTTCTACTTCAAGGACCTGACCGTGCTCAAGGTCATGTTCACGGCCATCGTGGTGGCGATGGTCCTGCTCTTCGGCGCGGTTGGCCTTGGCATTCTCGACTTTGGCCAGGTCTGGGTCAACCCGACCTATCTCGCTTCCGGCGTCGTCGGCGGGTTGATCATGGGTGTCGGTTTCATCATCGGCGGGTTCTGCCCGGGCACATCTGTCGCCGCCACCGCGACCGGCAAGATCGACGGCATGTTCTATCTGCTGGGTGGGTTCTTCGGCGCCTTCCTGTTCGGCGAAACCGAAAAATATTTCACGAACTGGTACAACAATGCCGGTTATTACGGCCGCCTGACCCTCGACCAGGTGTTCAACCTGCCGGTGGGAGTGGTCGTCGTGCTTGTTGTGCTGATGGCGCTCTTCATGTTCTGGGGCGGTGAGCAGCTCGAGCGCATCATTGGCAAAAAGGACCAGAGCAGGGAGCCAAAGCTGCGCCTGGCCGGGGCAGGAGTCTTATTCGCCCTGGCCCTCGCCGTGGCCCTGATCGGCACCCCTTCGCTCGATGAAAAATACAGCAGGCTGACCTTTACCCGTACCGAGACGATCCCGGTCGAAAATGGTGACCCGATCGTCAACACCTATCTGTATTCTGGCGACGAGATGCTGGCGCAGCGCCTGGTGCAGATCACGCCTGCCGAAGTGTTCAAAACGATCTATAACCAGAATGTCAATTTGATCCTGCTGGACGTGCGCCCCGAAGCGGATTTCAACCTGTACCACCTGGATGGCGCGCTCAACGTTCCGCTGGAAAAGCTGGCCTCTGTCATACCTGACCTGTTGACCGAGCCGCCGGCCAACAGCGTCTTCGTGTTGATGAGCAACGAGGAGGCCGCCGCCACCGATGCGTGGAAACAGCTTGTCGCCTCGGCCGTTCCAAACGTGTACATCCTGGAAGGAGGCGTCAATAACTGGATCTCATTCTTTGGGAGTGAGGAAGGCTTCGAGCTGGCAGCCAGCACAGGTGAAGATCGGTTGGGCTACATCTTTCCCGCCGCCCTGGGAAGCAAGTACGAGTCTTGCGACCCGAACCCAACCGAATATGAACACCTGGATTTCGAAGCAAAGATCAAGCTCGAGCTCAAACGTGACAAGAGCGGCGGCGGTTGTGGATAGCTCAAAGGAGAATTACACATGGAAATGATTATTGACTTCCCGGGCGGGTCGAGAGTAGATGCACACTTCAAAGGCTTTACGGTGCCTACCGACCAGCCTCCCGTGGCCAGTGCGCCAATGCCGTTCGACCTGTTCCTGGCTTCCATTGGAACCTGCGCGGGCATTTATATCCTGGGCTTCTGCAAACAGCGCGGCCTGCCCACCGAAGGCATCCAGATCGTCCAGCGCATGCATTCCAATCCTGCCAC
>DASUOS010000021.1:0-18807 GCA_036276515.1 Anaerolineales bacterium
GAACGGTCAGGTGATGCCAGCGCCCCCACAGGTCACAGAATTTCAGATCGATGACCTCGATCCCTTTTTCGTGGATTGCGTGCCTGGCTTGTTCGAAAGTTGTGAACATGTTTGCTCCGTTACAGAATTTGTGTGTTCCAAACTTAACATGAAAATAAAAAGAGGATAAGTGTTTTTCATCCTGTGGGTGAATATCGCAAATCACAAACGGTTCACAGGTAGAATCATCCCATGCAACCTACCCGACATGTGATTCTGATCACCTTACTATTCACGATTGTTGCCTGTCAGTTCCTCGTCCTTCCGTCTCTCGTTACACCGGCTTCACCTCCCCCGCCCATGGAGTTTGTGACCGGGACCGCCGTACCGACTGAGACCCTCACAGGAACAGCAACCGAGCCCCCTCTCCCTACTCTCACCCTTACCCCTGTTGCCCAGATACGCCGCGTCCTGATCCTGTCGATCGACGGTTTACGGCCTGATCTGATCTCCCTGGCGCCGATGCCAAACCTGATGAACTTCATGCAGACCAGCGCCTATACGCTCAGCGCCCAGACCGTTCGCCCGAGCGTTACCCTGGTCTCGCATGCCTCCATGCTGACCGGCTACTGCCCGGCGGACCACGGTGTGAACTGGAACGACTACATCCCCGAAAATGGCTATGCCCTGGGTACAGACCTGTTCGATATTGCCCACGCAGCCGGCCTGGAAACGTGGATGTTCGTTGGCAAGCGAAAGCTCGAGCAGATCACCGAGCCGTTCAGCCTGACCGGTTTCACCTTTGTGAACGACCGCGACCTGGTCGTTGCAGAGCGATTGATCTCGGAGTTCCCCGAGGACTTCGGCGTGCTCTTCGTTCATTTCGCGATGCCAGATGCCATGGGGCATCAATACGGCTGGCTTTCACCGGAGCAGCTCAGCGTGAGCTTTCGTGCCGACGAAGCGTTCGCCAACATCCTCGCCGCCCTGGACGCCAGGAACCTGCGCAGTGAGACGCTGATCATTGTCACCGCAGATCATGGCGGCCATGAGACGAGTCATGGCTCGAGCCTGCCCGAGGATATGACCATCCCCTGGATCGCCTCAGGACCGGGGATTCGGCCGGGACCGTTGACCACCCCGGTCCACACCATGGATACGGCTGCCACGGCGGCCTTCGCCCTTGGCCTGGAGGCCCCTTCCGACTGGGACGGCGTGCCTGTCTTGGAGGCGTTCGGTCTTCCGGTGGAGGAAATCTCCTCACAGTGTGAGTAGGGCAGGCACAATACCGTCCGTTTGCTTTTGCATTACAATCAGCCTGCCATGTCCATCGACGTACAAGCCAGCCGGAACCGGTTGATTGCGGGAATTGCCATTCTGGCCATTCTCCTGCTCGTGGCCGTGATCTTCCTTTTGTCTTCCATCCGCCAGCGTACGGATACGCCGCGTATCGGCCATCGCTCGCCTGTCGCCGAGCTGGATTATTGCAGTCCGGACGATCGAAAACTGTGTGTTGTTTCCTTCAGCCAGATCGTGGATGGGGATATGCAGGTAAACATCCACACCCCGCGGGTGTTCTACCCGAAATTCATCCTGCTGATCAACCGTTTTGGTGTGGAAAGCACGTATGAGTGCAGTAAAGAGAATCCACTGTCTCACAATGCAGAATGCTTCGGCCCGCCCCAGATTCCCGGGGAAGTCCTGCAGTTCAAAATCGTGTTCAAAGAGCAGGGCACGCTGGTTGCCGAGGGGAAGTTTGCGATCATCGGTGTAGCGCTATCCACGCCTGAGATTTCGTCCACTTTAACTCCTGAAGAGCTGATCACGGAAACGCTAACGCTTTTGCCTGTGCTGCCGAACCGCACGCCAATGCTAACTCTCACGCCAATGCCCACCCGCACCGCCCCCGTGACATCCTACCCGAATCCTTCGTACCCGTGAGCAACCCGTTCACCGCAATCGTGGATGGCCTGTCCATTGCAGGAATGCACTGGCAGCTCGTTTCCGGCATCCTGCTGGTCGTGGCTGCCTGCCAGCTGCTTCTGTATATCCTCCTAAGAGGAATATTCGAAGAAAGGCTCACTCCCGGGGACTATTATGCATTCAGCCTGGCCGGGTGGCTCGTACCTGCGCTGTTCCTCTCCATCCTATGGTATGCACTCGCCTGGATCTCTACGCCGCAAGCCGGCAGCTGGTTCGTCCTGGCAGTTGCCATCGCCGCAGGGTTGGTCCTTTTTTTTCGGATGGCGCGGCGAAAAGTGGAGACCCCATGGGGCATGGTTCCCAGCCTGGTCCTGTTGACTGTGCTTTTCCTCGTTCTCCGGCTGGCGTTTGTTTCAGGAGCCCTGCTTCCGCTTTATTTCGACTCGGCCCAGCACTACCGCTACATTAATGAAATCCTGTTAAATCTCGAGTCTCCCGGCGCAGGGACCTGGTCCCTGGCAGCCTATTACCACCTGGGATTTCACTTCCTGGCAGCCTTCATCACATCCCTGACAGGCTCTGAGATCACAGATGCCATGCTGGTGCTGGGGCAGATATTCCTGGCGACCATGCCGTTCTCTGTTTTCTTCATTGTCAGGCATATTACGCAGTCCAGCTACGCAGGGATATTTGCTCTCATCCTCGCGGCTTTTGGCTGGTACATGCCTGCCCACGCCGTCGACTGGGGAAAGTATCCCGCGCTGGCCAGCCTGACCCTGATCCCCTTTGTCGTGGGAGCAGCTTATCTATCCATTCAGTACAAAAATGCTCTGACAACCCGTACCTATTGGAGCTTGAACATCCTTTTTCTGGGGGGAGTGCTTTTCACTGTTTTTCTGCACAGCCGCTCCCTGGTCGTTTTCGTAATGATCGCCCTGGCAGGCCTGGTCTCCCGGCTTGCCGGACGATGGCGATTGCTGGTATTGCTCTTTGTTCTGTCAGCAGTTGTTCTGGAAGTTGTTTACATCCAGACAAAAGGGATCCTCGGCCCCTTATTCGATCCGTATGGGATGAAGGCAATTCTGGTTACCGCCCCTATCCTGCTGCTTTCCGTGTTTGCCTGGAGGTCTTATCCCGGCCTGGTGATTGCCTGCTCTGGTTCAGCCGCTCTGTTGATCGCCAGCCTGTTCGTCCCGATTGTGGGTGTGATCCCGGGCTTCCCCAACACGACGCTGCTCGACCGCCCTTATGTTGAAATGATCCTGTACCTGCCGCTGACCCTGCTCGGTGGATTCGGGCTGGCAGGGTTGGAACAAAGGCTGCAGGCCCACCAAACAACCTGGAACCCCGGCAGAATAATCGGAATGATGTTCATTACGCTGGCGCTGGTCAATGCGTTACTCGAGTACGATCTGTACCCCTCAGATTGCTGTGCCATTACCAGCGAAGATGACCTGGCGGCGATCCAATGGATGGACGAGAACCTGCCAAAGGATGCCCTGATCCTGACGTCTTCCACTTCGCTGAATGTTCTGCCTACCGACGAGTACCAGGGCAGTGCCGGCGGCGACGCGGGGACCTGGGTCACGCCGTTGATCGGCCGGCCATCCACCTCCCTGCCCTTCCATACGGATTTCAGCCAGCAGGAAACACGGAATACTTTGTGCAATGCAGGCGTGGATTACGTGTATGTGGGGCAGACCGGCTATTTCTTCAATGATTCAGGAATGCCGGTCCAGCCGGATGGGTACCGAATCGTGTTTGCATTGCCAAAGGCCAGGGTCTATGAAGTGACGGGGTGTGATTAATTTTTGTCTCGCAGCTCAATTACATACATCGCTCATTGAGTAATCTCAGCAAACAATAAATACTGGCAAACCCTCTACAAGAGGGTAGCGTCTGGTTTCAGACAGCGTAGGCATCGCACTTGAAGTGATGCTGATGGGATACTCTTATTCAACTCATCTGTTCTTGAGCGAGGCGATTGCTTCGCGAAGAGCGCTCGCAATGACATTTGAAATACGTAATACTTTCATAATCTCCTCTGCAGGGTTTGGTAATCTTCATTTTGTACACTGGGTGAAGTTTCCAAAACCGTAGTTAAAAGGAGAGAATCTTATGCAACGTAAATTGAGTGTCTTACTGGTTGTAATCGTGATCGCGCTCGTGGCGGCGGTTCCGGCGTCGGCGAACCGCGGTGACGGCGCACTGGGCGTGATCTACGTCTCCAGCCAGGGACTGTACTACGACACGTTCGTCACCGCTGAGACCCTGCCGATGAAGGGGCGCTTCCAAAAGCTGGAGAACGGCGTGACCGAATTTGGTCCCGGCACACCCGGCTATCTCGGCGGCCGCTGGTGGGTGGATGTGAACGGCAACGATATCCAGGACGAAGGCGACAGCTTCCTGCTCTGCCCGTTGCTTGGACCCGGGCGCACAAGCCCCTGATGAGCACAGGCTTCAAGCTTTGAAACGAACAAGGGAATAGAAGCCACCGGGATACTTGCGAAGTATCCCGGTGGCTTTGTCATATACATTAACGTATTATTTGGATAGCATCGCTTGATTTAAAGTAAAGCGCATACGACTCGCCTTCTTACTTTGCCAGGCAAATGGCATTTTTTGTTCGCTTTGCTTCGTAAAGGGCATGATCCGCTTTCTTCAGGATGTTATCTAGTTGATCGTCTTGTGTGGCACAGGCAGCCCCGATACTAACTGTGATTCCAAAAGACAGGATTCCATTGTTAAATTTTGACTTGGCGATCTCTCTGCGGACTCTCTCGGCCAGCAAGTATCCATCACAGGGTCCCGGCATGATCATCAGGAATTCCTCTCCGCCCCAACGTCCTATCCAATCCTGCCTTCGGATCATGGTCTGAAAGATGCCTGCCGTTTGGGTCAGTACATGGTCACCGACTGTATGCCCCCAGCGGTCATTGACTTGCTTGAAATCATCGATATCGATCAACAATACGGAAAATTCGCCTCCATGCCGCTTTACACGTGAGATTTCCTTCTCGAGGAACGCCTGGGTCGCCCGCCGGTTGGGAATGTGGGTCAGAACATCGATGGTGGCGATCTCCATCAGGTCATTACGCAGACGGTGGCTGACCATCAGCACAAACCCCATCGACCAGAAGAAGCTGATGGCAAACGAGAGCAGATACGTCGCTGACTGGATCGGGCTGATGCTGTCTGTGCCCGGCGGGTCCAGGAGCAGGCTGGTGGTCCGCACGATCAGGAACAGGACATGAAAGAGAAAGGAGACCAGCATCAGGCTGGCACTGAAGCGCAGGGGCGTTTCCAGCGTCTTCCCCAGCTGGCGGATCAGGAGCAGGTCCATCACGATCGACCCGAGAGCCAAAACGATAAACCGCATGCCCATATCGTCGCGCCAGAATGTGAAGTAAAACAGGGAGATCAGGACCGCCGCGAGCAAGCTCCCTACCAGCGCCCTGCTGTACTTCAAGCCCGTAAACTGTCCGAGAGCCACATAGAAAAGAGCCGGCCCAAGCTGGACCAGTATATTCGATACGACCGTGGTCAGGACCTCCGGCAGCCGGTCGCTGAACAGGCGCATCAGCAGCCCCAGCGCCACGCACAGGTTTGCCAGCAGCACGGTGCCCACCCCTCGATAAGGTTTCAGCTCGCGTATCAGGAACGCCTGCGCGCCGATCGCGGTCGCCTGCACAAAAAATGTCATGGCAATGAAGAGGGCAACGGTCCGCACATCGAACTGGAAGAGGATGGGCATGGGCACCTTGTCTGTACATCATATCGTATTCGCTGGCACGGGCAAAGGGTAAACTCCCCTCCACCGCAAATTCAGAATTGACAACAGTGCTGCAAGAGTTGTATGATGTAATCAAAATTGGAGAGAAAATGTCTGAAAACACGGCCGAGCTGTTGATCGAACTGTCGCTGGAGGGAGGGGAAGCTGCCGAGCTGGACGAACTGGCGCGGCAGCTGCGACATGAGGTGGAAGAGCTGAATGTGCATGCAGTGGAAGAGGTCTCTCTGGGAGCGGCGCCCGAGGGGACGAAGGCACTGGACATGACCGCCATTGGCCAGCTGGCTGTGACACTTGCGCCGACGTTCATCCCCCCACTCTTCGACCTGTTGAAATCATGGGTCGAGCGCAAGCCATCTACACCTGTCAAGATCCGGGTTCGGGTGGGGAAACGTACGGCATCGATCGAATATGATCCCACCCGCACATCTGCAAAAGATCTGGATCTGCTGATCAAATCCCTGAACAAATCCCTGAAAAAGTAGACCGCATGAAGTACGCCCTGATAATCGGCAACGACCGGTACGATGACCCGAAGCTGGCCCAGCTAAAAACACCCGCCGCCGATTCACAGGCACTGGCCCGGGTCCTGGACGATGCATCCCTCGGTTCCTTCGACGAAGTCACGCCGCTGATCAACCAGTCTGAAACGAAGGTGCGCCGCGCCATCAGTCAATTTCTGGCAGGCAAAAAACCCGAAGATCTCGTGCTGCTCTATTTCTCGGGGCACGGTGTGCTGGACGACCGCGGGCGGTTGTACCTGGCGCTCAAGGATACCCTCGTCAGCCTGCTCAAGGCTACTTCCATCCCCTCCTCATTCATCGCCGACGAAATGGACAGTTGCCGCTCGAAGCGCCAGATCCTGGTGCTGGATTGCTGTCACAGCGGGGCGTTCGCCCGCGGCACGAAGGGGGAGCAAAAGGCGATCACGGAGAACACCTTCGAAGGCAGCGGCTTCGGCCGCGTCGTGCTGACTGCCTCTGATTCGACCCAGTATGCCCTTGAAGGGGACCAGGTCATAAAGCAATCGGAGCTCTCGCTGTTCACCCACTTCCTGCTCGAAGGGCTGAAAACGGGCGAGGCAGATATGAATCACGATGGCCAGGTCTCGCTCGACGAATGGTATGACTACACCTACACACGGATCATCGCCGAGACTCCCCGTCAGGTGCCTCATAAGTGGTCCTATCACCAGCAGGGCGACCTGGTCATTGCCCGCAATCCCTTCCTCAAAAAGAAAGTGCCGGAGCTCCCTTATGAGCTGGTCCAGGCCTTGGAGAGCTCCTTTGTCGGCATACGCGAGAGCGCCGTCACGGAACTGGGCAATTATCTGCACTCACCTGACCCCGACATGGTTCAGCTTGCCATCGCTTCGCTTGAAAGGATGAAGGAGGATGACAGCCGCCGGATCTCCTCCCTGGCAGGGGAGCTTCTGAGAGAGTTCGAGCAGAAGCGCCTCCCGTCCACGCAATCAGGAGCGGCCGTCAGCCAGACCGTGCAGTCTCCGGTCCCGCCGGAGGCAAGCCAAAGCCATACCGGTCCGGCCGAGACGCCATTAGTACGCCCACAGACAACCATAGGAAGCTCCATTCCTGGCATACCCACCTCTATCAAACGCCTTCTGCCAGCTGTGTCACCCCGGGTGTTATGGGCCGGAACCGGGGTCCTGGCGGTAGCATTCTCCCTAGCCCTGGCCATGCTTGTCGATTCCGGGGCCATCTCCTACGAACCGGTTATCCTGCGGATCTGGTTCACCATTGCGGCCGCCGGGATAGGCCTGGTGCAGTGGCTGCTATTCCGGGAGAGCCTTGGCTTCTGGTGGGTGCTGGTCAACGCCATCTCCGGTTTCGGACTCGGATCGGTCTATAAATACCTCTATGAAGATACAGGCTGGGTGTCGGAGGAATTACTCTACCTGGTGGCGGCATGGGTCATTGCAAATATATTCGTTGGGTCGGCCCATCTACGAGCGGATTCAGGATCGCGAGCGAGGTCGCCCCTCCCGGCGGGGGGCGCACGGCAGAACCCCTTTCTTCTTCTGCTGTCCGTTTCCATCGTTCTCGCCGCGGTATCGAACGTTTTATTGGCACTCGAGAGATGGGATCCGCTGCATTATGCCTGGATCCTGTACGGAATCTCGGCCATCCTGGCGAGCCTGTCTTTCCTCGTACAGAAGGACATCCCCCGGAATTTCGGGTTCATCACACTGGCCGTATTCCTGCTGTTCGACGGAGTCAATGTGGTACGGCTCGCCTTCGACGAATATTATCCCCTGTATTACTTCACGGCCAACGCGATCCTGGCCCTGGCAAGCGCTGTTTTTTTCCTCTTTCAGAAGGAAACCCGCCGTCATGCCGGCTTTTTGCTGCTGTCCGGTTACCTTCTGGCGAATGGCGGTTCGAGCCTCATCCTGGACGATGTCACCACAGATAGGTTCCTATACTTTCTTTCCGCCCTGTTCGCCATCCCAGCCGCGCTGTTCTTCCTGATTCGCAGGAAATAGTGGTATCTCGAGGGGGCGACTCTTTGCTTCCTGCAAAGTTTGCAAGCTGCCCACTATAATTGTGGAGTGACCCAACCGTCTGACCTGATCGCCTATCTCTTCGAGGGACAGCTCCATATGTTATCCGCTGAGCTTTTCCAGCGGATGAAGGACTCTCCCCGCTTCACACACTTTGTCGAGACATACCGCGACAAGATCCGCAAGAAACTGCGCATCACCCGCGAGCCCGAGAGCATCCTCGACCTGCGCAGTGAATTGGACGTAGCCCGCGGCCTGCTCGGCGACCGGCGCCTGGACATCCAGTACGAGCCGTATGCCAGCGCCAAACGCCGCGGCCCCGACTTTGCCGTGACGTATCGAACCAACCAAATATTCAACATTGAAGTTGCCCGCATGCGTACGCCTACGGAGAATCGCTTCCTGCGCCTGCTGCTCTACAAACTGGGACAGATGCAGCCCGGCATGCCCAACCTGCTGGTTATTCACACGGAGACCGAGCTGGTCCGCTCGCTCAACCTGGACAGCCTGATGCAGGATATCAAACTCCGGGTGGAAAAGAAGGATCCCGCTTTCTACGAGCTCAGCCGCTACGCCAGCCCGGCGGCTTTTTACAAGGATTTTTTGCATATGAGCGCGATCCTGCTCTGGGCAGCCGAGCTGCAGATCTGGGTTAATAAACAGGCAAGGCCGCCGCTGGCTACAGAAATCCTGCGAGTGGTCAGCTCCCTGCCACCAGGCACGCTTGACGATTAGTATTATTTATTTCATAATGCCCGTAACACATTCATGAAGAAAAAGCTCCTCCCTATCCATCCAGGCGAAGTATTGCTTGAAGAGTTTATCAAACCAATGAACTTGAGCCAGAATCGTCTTGCCATCGACATCGGTGTGGACGCCCGCCGTATTAATGAGATTGTGCTTGGCAAGCGTAGCGTGACTGCCGATACAGCCCTGCGGCTGGCTCGTTTCTTTGGCAACTCCCCACAATTCTGGCTTGGACTGCAGACACAGTATGACCTGGATATTACCGAAGATCAAATCGGGAAACGGCTGGATCGTGAAGTGCGTCCCTACGCAATGGCTGGATAAGAAACAGAGCGGCTCGTTTGAGCCACTCTTTCAATTATGAAACCCTTGTAAACCGCCCGTACCGCCAGGCCAGCGCGTCCCGGTTGGGATAGTGTCTCCTCGAAATCGGCAAAATTAATTTGCTCTGATGCAGTCCCTTCAATCCATGCTGCAAAACGGGTCCATCTTCCTCTTCCAGAATATCCTCCCGGACGTGAATAATGTAGTCAGGCGTTACGCCGATCATGAAACTATCATAGGCAGCATGGTGCAGCTTGCAGAGCGATAGCCCATTCTCAATGATCGATTTCCCCTCTGGCAGGTTATCGGGAATGATATGGGCGGCATCGAGCAACTCCCGGTGCCGCAAGCGGCAAAAAGCGCATTGCGATCGGTAAGCATCCAGAACTTTTTCCCGGAAAGCTCGTTGAAACAATCTAACTTTTACAGTCGATGTCAAATAGGCATGACGTGCATCGGAGACTTCGGCAATTTGACGCGAGACGCTAGTTTCGGCGTATTCGAAAACAGGAACAGCATCATCCACAGCGACTTTAAAAGTCAGGCTGCTCGGGTCATCTCCAATGATGTAAACAGGGTATGTTGCCAGATATTTTCCTGGCTCAATGCCATGCAAATATACAAGGGGACGCTTTAACTCGAAAACGTTCCTCAATCCCACGTTGTCACGGTGGTTTGGGTCCGTACCGCGGTAACGATAGATTAGAAAATTATCCTTCCCAAAATAATCAGCATAAGGGCCTTTTGGAGCCGTCGTAATCGAAAGTGGTAAATCTAGAGCTTGCGGCTTGAAAATTCCCTGGGGAGCGACCAGGGGTATTCGTTGACCTTGAAATTCAAATCCCTGTTCAAGTAATTTTCTTGGCAGTACATCCCCAAACGAATTGATCTGCTCTGCAAGCCAGTTGAATGCTGCGATGCGGACCTGAAGGTCAATGTCCATGATGAATTTTTATTTTCGCATCTATAGCTATATCGAATATTACAACTGTGGATACAGTATCAACTGCGTACACCTGAACAACGCGATTGTTTTCCCACTACCTTCATCCTTCACCTCCGCATCCCACACCTGGGTGGTTCGTCCGCTGTGCAGGCGGGTGGCTATACAGCTAATGATTCCATCGCGTGCAGTACCTAAAAAATTACTCTTGAGCTCGATGGTGGTGAAGTTATTTGCTCCATCCGGCAGGTCGGTGAAGGTGCCGTAGCCGCAGGCCGTATCGGCCAGGGCGATGATGGCCGCGGCATGCAGATACCCATTGGGAGCCAGCAGCTCGGGGCGCACCTGCAGGCGGCTGGTCAGGCGTCCCGGCTCGAGGCTGAGGAATTCGATGCCGATCAGGCCGGGCAGGTAGCCCTGCCCGCGGGCGTTGAGTTGTTCGAGGGTGGTCATGAGGCGGAGTATAGCAGAAGTGGTTTGAACTAGAAAATTGATCTGCCTCCCATTAAAATCAAAACTCCAAGATCTGTAGATTTCTCGGAGTTTTTCAGTCCTATGATCCTTACCTAATCAGTCGCATGTGAGACTTGATATTCAATCTTGCTGGGTATGCTGACGCGCTGGGATGCATCCAGTATTTCAAGGGAGACAAGATTCCCCTTGTCATCGTAATCGAGGATCACGCCGGGCTTATCTTCGTCACTTTCCGAAACTGTAGTTTCGGCGAGTATAACCGTCAAGGTGTCTGTTTCGCGATCATAAATAACTTTCATTGTCTATCTCCAATACCTTTCAATCTTACTTGTTCGATAAACCGTAACGATGCAAGGTGGCTTGCGTTCAATGTCCACAAAGACCCGCAGGATATACGTTTTTGGCGGTTTGCCTGTATTATATTTTGCCTGATAAACTGCCCTTCCCTCTCGAAGCACTTCCCTTTGTTCTGGCTTTGCCAATACTGTTTTGACATCTTCCCTTCTGATGTTTCGCCGTGCCATCTCAAAGAGTGCATGGTCAGTAAATACAAAATCAAATACGGGTTCGATGTTGGGCATATTCTAGTAAAGTATAGCATAAACCTCTATTCCCATCCTTCACATCTACTGTCTGATAAAATCACCCTATCATGTCAAACGAAACCACTCAAGTCATCTACTCCATGAACCGCGTGGGCAGGATTGTCCCGCCCAACAAACAAATCCTGCGCGATATCTCGCTCGGATTTTATTATGGCGCCAAGATCGGCGTGCTCGGTCCCAACGGCGCCGGCAAGTCGACACTGCTGCGCATCATCGCGGGCATCGACAAGGACTACATCGGCGAGATCTCCATGTCAAAGGGCTACAGCGTGGGCATGCTGGAACAGGAGCCCAAACTCGATGAGACGAAAACCGTCCTCGAGGTCGTCAAGGAGGCGGTGACGCCCGTCGTCGGGCTGCTGGCCCGCTACGACGAGGTCAATGCCAGGTTCGCCGAAGCAGATGCCGACTTCGACGCCCTGGTTGCCGAGCAGGCCAAACTGCAGGAGCAGCTCGACAAGGTCGACGCCTGGAACCTCGAAAGCCGCCTGGAGCTGGCCATGGACGCCCTGCGCTGTCCGCCCTCGGATGCGCCGGTCCGGATTTTATCCGGCGGGGAGCGTCGCCGCGTCGCCCTGACCCGCCTGCTGCTGACCGAGCCCGACATCCTGCTGCTCGACGAGCCGACCAACCATCTGGACGCCGAGTCCGTGGCCTGGCTGGAGCACCACCTGCGCGATTATAAGGGCACGGTTATCGCCGTCACTCACGACCGTTACTTTCTCGACAATGTCGCCGGCTGGATCCTGGAGCTCGACCGCGGCTACGGCATCCCCTGGAAGGGCAACTACTCGTCCTGGCTCGAGCAAAAACAGGAGCGCATCCGCCTGGAGGAGAAATCCGAGTCGAAACGGCAGAAGACGCTCGAGCGTGAGCTGGAGTGGATCCGCATGTCGCCCAAGGCCAGGCAGTCAAAGGGACAGGCCCGCGTCAGCGCCTACGAGAAGCTGCTTTCCCAGGAGAGCGAAGCGCGCCGAGAGGACCTGGAGATCTACATCCCGCCCGGCCCGCGGCTCGGGGACCTGGTCTTCGAGTTCGACGACCTGACCAAGTCGTATGACGATCGGCTGATCCTGGAGAACTTTTCCGCCAGCGTGCCACCCGGCTCCATCGTGGGCATCGTCGGTCCCAACGGCGCGGGCAAGACCACCCTGCTCAGGATGATCGTGGGCAAAGAGGAACCCGACAGTGGTACGGTCAAAATCGGCGAGACCGTCAAGCTCGCCTACGTGGACCAGTCCCGGACGCTCGATCCGGAGAAGACCGTTTATGAAGAGATCTCACAGGGCGCAGACACGTTGGAGCTCGGCAAGCGCAAGATCAACGCCCGGGCCTACTGCGCTTCCTTCAACTTCGCGGGCAGCGACCAGCAGAAGAAGGTCGGCATTCTTTCCGGTGGAGAGCGAAACCGCGTCCACCTGGCAAAGACCCTGACCGAAGGCGCAAATGTTTTATTACTGGATGAACCAACCAATGATCTCGATGTCAATACCCTGCGCGCCCTGGAAGGCGCCCTGGAGGAGTTCGCCGGGACGGCCATGGTCGTCAGCCATGACCGCTGGTTCCTGGATCGTATCTGTACCCACCTGATCGTCTTCGAAGGCGATTCCACAGCCAGGATGTACCTTGGCAACTGGTCCGACTATGAATCGATGATGATGGAAAAGTTTGGGAAGGATCTCACCCCACACCGGGTGAAGTATCGCCAAATGAAACGGTAAAACCAGGTGATAGCCACCTCCTCTTACGCTCCACTTCGGGAGAGCTTCGCAAAGGTGACGGTCACTTTTTTCTTCAAGGCACTATCTGCCCGGGTAAATAAATAACTCAAGTGGTTATTCTGCCGGGTTTTAGCACAATGTCGCGGAGAACAACTTGAAATACCCGGCGTCTCGGCGGTCCAAAACCGCTACCTTGCTTATTCTTCATCCAAGGGCGGCAACTTCGGTTAAATAGTTCTCGAGAACTGAAACTATCGCGGGGAGCAACGGTCTAATCTCATGACAGCAGCATTCCACACCAGCATAGAGGAGACCACCCCAATGAATCAATTCCATTCGTTCTCATCCCGCATCTTTCTGACAGGGGATCAATCCCGTTTGCGCGCGGGCTGGAGACTGCTCATCGCGATATTTCTGACAGTCATGTTCTTCAATGTCGTTGATTGGGTACGCAATGCCCTGTCTCTTGCCGGGCCTACGTCCCTTATTATCAGCCGCTGTATTGACGTTTTCGTGGTCACAAGCGCCCTTTACATTACCCGCCGTTTTGTGGATAAACGTTCGTTCGCCAGCCTGGGCGTAAATCTCAATAGACGGGCAGGCATTGATATTTTAATGGGCATTACAATCGGTTTTGTGTTGATGCTGGCTGTCTATGGGATCGAATATTCCCTGGGCTGGTTGAAATTTGAATCATTTGCCTGGCAGACCGATTCCCAAACGGTCATCATTTCCCAAACGCTGGGATACTTTGCTGCATACATACTTACCGCCTGGCATGAAGAGCTGGTGTATCGAGGCTACGTCCTGCAAACGCTCGCCAGCGGACTAAACATGGTATGGGGGATCCTTATTTCTTCGGTTTACTTTGGCATAGAACATTTATCCAACCCAAACAGCACCTGGATGGCTGCGGCGGGTATTTTCTTCATCGCATTGTTTTTCACCTATGGATACGTTCGCACGGGCCAGCTCTGGCTGCCCATCGGCCTGCATATCGGCTGGAATTTTTTCCAGAGCGCGGTATTTGGCTTCCCTGTATCTGGCCTGGACCGTCCCGGACTGCTTCACATCACTGTTTCGGGTCCCGGGTTATGGACGGGTGGAGCGTTCGGTCCTGAAGCAGGCCTCGTGATCCTGCCCATATGCGTACTCGGAACAGTGTTGGTCCATATCTATACAAAGCGTCATAAAGTCGTGGAGGCCGGGGCGGCTGTCCGCCCGATCCTGCCTTGAGATTACACCTGTCATTACCAGGGAAAGCACAGCGACGTGATCGCGGTATCCTCGCAGGAAATCTTGTGTACAGGGCTGTCCCTCTGCGGGTTTATTTATATCCTCTACTGCAGGATCTCGATGTACTCCCCGGCCGCCAGCGGCATAGAGGGTGGAATTAGGTTCTCCGTTCTTCAAGTGCTTTTCGGCGGGTTTTCTCCTTGTACATCTGGATATCCGCCTGATGCATCAGATCGGCCAGCGAAGAGCCCTCCCGGGCGGTCGCCCATCCTACCGATAGATCGAACAATTCGTCCCGGTTCTCCGCAATCTCGGTTTTCAACCTGGAAAGAATATCCGACAACTCTGCTGCGCCTGTTTCCGTCAGGAGAACCGCAAATTCATCGCCGCCGATGCGGGCCACGATATCCCCGGCCCGAAAAGATCTTTTCAACAGGTTTGCAGCCCTGACAATGACCGCGTCCCCGGTTTTATGGCCTAATCGATCGTTGATGACCTTTAAATTATCCAGGTCGGCGATCACAATGCTCACCGGGAACAAGCAGCTGCCCTCCGTGCGATCCATCTCGGTCTGGAAGAAGTGCCGGTTGTACAGGCCTGTCATCGTATCGTGCGTGCTGACATAGCGGAGCTCATCCTCCATCCGTTTGCGCTCGGTGATTTCCTTGGAGATGCAAATCACGGAGCTAACCTGGTTCTTTTCGTTGAGGATGGGCTTGGCCGTCGTGATGTAATATCGATCGCCGTCTTCCCTGGGCACCCGCACCTCGATCACCCTCATCTCGCCATTCTCGAACACCCACCTGACAACCGCAAATCGTTTATCAGCCTCCTCCTGTGGGAAAACATCCCAGATCTTGTACCCGATGATCTCATCCAGTTTTCTGCCAACACCATCGGCAAACGCCTGGTTGACATAGCGGTAGGTTCCATCTTCGCCAAACATAAAGATTGGATCGCTGGATTGATCCAGAAGGATTCGGTATCTCTCCTGCCTCTCCCTAAATACCTCCAGTATCCGCCGCTGCTCGGCCTCGGCCGATTCCAGTGTTTCCAGCCTGAGGCGAAGGGCCTGAAGTTCGGCTTGCAGATCATCCATATTCATTGTGTCGGGCGGATTTTTCTTTTTCATCATCCTGATGCTTCGGAAACAAGAATAGATCTATCTTACCATTCAGGTCTCCAGTTGGGATGAGTTATCGGCCAGGGATACACAAGACCGCTCCCCCTTATACCCTCCTCTTATACTGCGGAACATCCACATCCCACAAGACCGCCAGGAGGCTCTCATCCAGCTCATGCTGGTCGACCCTGATTTTTGTGTATCGCATCCGGGCAGACAGTGCAAGCCAGGAGTCTACAACCTTTTGCAGCGGCAGGGTCAGGATGGAAGTTTTGAAGCCCCTGCCGCCGTTCTGCAAATCCTGCAGCGTAAGGATCCCAAGCTCCTCATCGGAAAGGCCTGCGCTGGCATCAAGCATACGAGCGCACAGCGCCTGCTCTACGATCTGTACGTCGAAAACCCGGTAGAGTCTGACGGTGGGAAGACCGCGGGCACGCGAATTGCCGGTGGGGGTTGGCCGGTCCTCCCACACAAACCCGGACGGCCGGGCAACGTATTGATCTTCCTGAAGCGCAACCCCCAGCGCATCCTCGAATTCCTCGGCCAGCTCCCGGTGCGGTGACGATTCCAGATCATGATCCGCGCGATCGGCCAGAGTCCGGCAGCAGTACGCCTTTAAGGCATCCCACCGGGACGGAGGAATCAGAATTCGAAAATCCCGTTCCATCTTCGAGCGCTCGCTATCGTATCGGATCTCACCGATCAGCATTTCCAGTGGGACCGGGTCCAGGATGCGGACCGCGCCACCGAAAGGCTGTGCCCAGACATGAACGCTGCCATCCCCCCGCACCGTCCCCTTGCGTTCCATGGCCAGCATTGACGTCCCGTTTTTCGGATGAGAAAAAAGTACCCGGTTGAGAATGGCAACGCTGACCCTCAGGCTGGGTTCATCCCCGTTGCTGCTCACGAGGACTCCGATGCGAACGCCAGCGCCTGTTCGAGGGTCATGGCCCGGCCCTTTGCCTGGGCAGCTTCCAGCTCCTCTTCACTCAATGCGCAGCGTATGACCTCCTGGTTTGCCTCTACTTCAACACGATCGGCCGGCCACCAGGCGCCGCCCGTGATCTTAAGCACCGACTCCGCCGCACTGAGCATGATTGCACCCCACTCGGCCTGTCCCTGCCTGGCCCTCAATCCGGCCAGCCCGGCCATACATTCCGCCATGCCGCGCCGGTTGCCCAAGCGACGGAACATCTTCAAGCTCTTCCTGAATTGAGATTCGGCGCGCTCGTAATCTCCTTCATGCTGGGCGACATATCCAAGGCTGTGGACGAAGCGTGCCAGATCACCTTTGTCGCCTGTATCGCGGAGCAGGGCTACGCACTCCTCATAATATTTCCGTGCCAGATCATACTGTCCCTGTGTGCGCGCCACTTCACCCAGGTTGTTCAGTGCAAAACTCCGGATCCAGTTCTCGCCGATCGCCAGCGCCTCCCTGTGGGCCTCCTCGTGGTAGGCACGCGCCCGCTCGGGGTATCCCAGTCCCAGTTCAGCATTCCCGAGATGTACGGTGGTAATGGCGTGAAAATAAGCGTTATATTCCTTAAAAATCAGGCGTGCCTTTTCCAGCAGGGGCTGTGCAGTTTCATCCCTGCCCATGTTGATAAATACGATGGCGGTTGCCATGCATGAACCTGCCATCCAGGAATCGTCTCCCAGGGTACGTGCAAGTTCAAGACTTTCCTGGATCTGAGACAGGGCGGCATCCTGTTTTCCCTGCCAGAGGGCCATCAGTCCACCTGTGTGAAGTGCCATGCCGCGCAGCGGCGGGGCTGCCTGTACGGCCGGTACAGCCAGTGCCTGTTCCACCCAGTGACTGCCCTCGATACAAAGGCCGCGCCGGTACCAAAACCATTCCAGTGCGAAGAGAAGTCTGACTCCCATTTCTGTGTTTCCTGAGGCAGACAGGCTCCAGGCCAGAGTAGCGCGGATGTTGTCATTCTCGCGTTCAACCCAGTTTAGCCAGGTGAGAGCTTTTGGAGAGTACAAACCAAACGTCACCTTCCCAACGACAATATCCACAAAGTAGTGGGCATGGGCTGCTCGCAATCCATCCAGTTCACCTCTCCCGGCGAGGCGCTCGAGGGCATAGGCACGGATCGTTTCCAGCATGGTAAAGCGCGGTTCACCCTCCATTTCCTCCTGGCGGACCAGGCTGTTATTCACCAGCGAGGTCAGTCCCTCCAGGATGTCGAAGCGATTTTCGGTATTGCAGACTGCTTCAGCGGATTCGAGCGTAAATCCACCCACGAAGACAGCGAGGCGCGCATACAGGGTTTTCTCTTCCTCGCCTAGCAGGCTGTAGCTCCATTCGAGGGTATTGCGCAGGGTCTGGTGACGGGATGGCAGGTCCCGTGCGCCGCCGGTCAGCAGTTTCAGGCGGTCATCCAGCCGGGACAGGATTGCCTGGGGCGGCAGGAGCTTGATGCGGGCCGCGGCCAGCTCCAGGGCGAGAGGCAGCCCGTCGAGACGGCGGCAGATCTCGGCGACGGTGGATGCGTTTTCGCTTGTCAACTGGAAGTTGGGTTTAGCTGCCCGTGCGCGCTCGAGAAAGAACTGCACGGCTTCGTTATCTGCCAGGTCCTCAACGGACGGGTCGCCGTCTGGAGGCAGGTCCAATGGCGGAACCGGATATTCGTGCTCCCCGCGCAAATTGAGTGGGATGCGGCTGCTGACCAGGATCTTCAGCTGTGGAGCCGCCCTCAAAAGATCGTCAACGATGGGTGCAGCAGAGATGAGCTGTTCGAAGTTGTCCAGAGTGAGTAACAGATTTTTATCGCGCAGGTAGTCTGTGATGTTCTCTAGAAGAGGCCGGCCCCCTTCACGGACTTCGAGCTGCTGGGCAATTCGCGAGATCAGCTGGTTGGCCTGGGTGTCATCCGCCAGCGGGACGAAGAATACGCCGTGTGGGAAATGATCCAGCGATTCCCGGGCAGTTTCCAGGCTGAGCCGCGTCTTGCCGCTGCCGCCAGGCCCCAGCAGGGTAATCAGGCGCACATTCGGGTCGTGGATCAGTTCCCGAAGCGCGGCGACCTGCGAGGCGCGGCCGATGAATGGGGTGGATTGTGCGGGCAGATTGTGGCGCGGCCTCCCAGCCTTCAAGGCGCCGGGCGAGTCGGGATCGGTTTCATTCTCATTGAAGAGAAGCTCAACACTTGTCGGCTGGGGCAGCTTATAGGCAGCGGCATAGCGCCTGAGATTGGCGGCTGCATAGATCAGCCCGGCCAGTCGCTGCTCGTCGGTCAGGCCCGTCTTATGAGTGTAGGCCAGTCCGGCGGCAATTCCAGCCAGCCAGTATTGTCCCCACAGATCGTCATGCAGGCTTGGATGGTTTTCAGTCACCCAGGCGGCAAATGCAAGCCGCGCCGAGGCGACAGCCGCCCCAACGCCGGATGTTTCGATCGGCACCTTGAACGGATCG
>DASUOS010000022.1:0-5618 GCA_036276515.1 Anaerolineales bacterium
CTCCTACGTCCACCCGGTGGAAGTGGCGCAGACCAACCTCATGGGCACGCTGCACCTGCTGACGGCCTGCTGGGACGAGGGCGTGGAGAGGCTGGTCCACACGTCGACGAGCGAAGTGTACGGTTCAGCCCGGACGGTGCCCATCGACGAGACGCACCCGCTGCAGGGGCAGTCGCCCTACTCCGCCAGCAAGATCGGCGCCGACAAGCTGGCCGAGAGTTTCTTCTGTGCCTACAACCTGCCGGTCGTCACCGTGCGGCCGTTCAATACCTACGGTCCGCGCCAGTCGGCGCGGGCGGTCATCCCGACCATCATCACCCAGGCGCTGGCCCGTGACACGATCCGCCTGGGGAACCTGTCGACGACGCGGGATTTCACGTACGTGTCCGACACGGTGCGGGCCTTCGTGTGCGCGGCCGAGGCGCCGGGTGTCGAGGGCGGCGTCTTCAACCTGGGGACGGGCGATGAGATCACGGTCGGCGAGCTGGCCCGGCGGATCATCCGCATCGTGGGACGGCCGGTGGAGATCGAGGCCGATCCCGAGCGGATGCGCCCGGAGGCGTCGGAGGTGATGCGCCTGCTTTCGAACAACTCGCTGGCTGCCCTGCGCCTCGACTGGAGGCCGCGCGTCTCGCTCAACGACGGCCTGGCGGAAACCATCGAATGGGTGCGCGGGCACCTGGAGATGTATAGGGTGGGGGAGTATGAGTATTGATCTGTCATTGCGAGAAGCGTTGGTTGCGACGAAGCAATCTCATGTTACGAGGAGATTGCTTCGTCGGGCTAGCGCCCTCCTCGCAATGACAGGAGACGAGGAGGGATGAATATGAAAGCTATTGTCTTAGCAGGGGGGAAGGGGACGCGGCTTGCGCCTTATACGCGCATCCTGCCCAAGCCGCTGATGCCGATCGGCGATATGCCGATCCTGGAAGTCCTGCTGCGGCAGATGAAGCGGGCCGGGATCGATGACGTGATCCTGACGGTGGGGCACCTGGCGCAGCTGCTGCGCACTTTTTTCATGGACGGCGAACAGTGGGGCATGCACATCTCCTACAGTTATGAGAAGTCCCCGCTCGGCACCGCCGGGCCGCTGTCGCTGATCGACGGGCTCGACTCGAGCTTCCTGGTGACCAACGGCGACGTGCTGACCACGCTCGACCTGTGCGACCTGCTGGCTTTCCACAAGTCCCAGGGCGGGATCGCCACCATCGCGGTCCACAAACGCCAGGTGCGGATCGACCTGGGGGTGGTGCAGTGGAACGGGAATAACACGCTCAGCGGCTACATCGAAAAGCCGACCTACGATTACACCGTCAGCATGGGGCTGTACGTCTTCGAGCCGCGCGTCATGGACTTCATCCCGCACAACGAGTATCTCGACTTCCCCGACCTGGTGCTGAAGCTGATCGCGGCCGGCGAGAAGGTCTGCGGCTATGCCTTCGACGGCTACTGGATGGACCTCGGCCGCCCGGACGATTATGCCCAGGCCGCCGAGGATTTCACGGCGATGCGGGAGCAGTTTTTGCCGGATGACTCTATGTCATCCTGAGCGGAGCGAAGGATCTCATGTCGTTGGATATGAGCTTTCGGTTTACGTAGGAACGCTCCGTTGAATCCCGCGCACCGCGACGGGCTAACCCACAGGGTGCTCCGCGAAGCCCTCGCTCAGTACATGCAAGCGCTACGCGCTACGTGCATTAGCCCGCAGGGCTTCCACGATCTGAGGCAGGGTTTTAACCCGCACCGGGCCCCGATGAGCAGAGTGCTTCTGAATTCCACGTACCGCGACGGGCTAACCCACAGGATGCTCCGCGAAGCCCTCGCTCAGTACATGGAAGCGCTACGCGCTACGTGCATCAGCCCGAAGGGCTTCCACGAACTGAGGCAGGGCTTTAGCCCGCACCGGGCTCCATGCCACGCAAAACATTTATGAATCCTGTCACGCCACAGGCGTGACCTACAACACACCAGCCCGCAGGGCTTTCACGAACTGAGGCAGGGTTTTAACCCGCACCGAGAGATCCTTCGGTCGCGGAAAAGCGCTCCCTCAGGATGACATATAAAAGGATAATTGTATGCAATGGCGTATCCCGCTTTCTGATATCGATTTCGGGCCCGAGGAGGAGCAGGCGGTGCTGGAGGTGATCCGCAGCCGCTGGCTGACGATGGGCGCGGTCACACAGGGGTTCGAGCAGGAACTGGCAGAGTATGCCGGGGTAAAGCATGCGATTGCCGTGACGAATGCCACGGCGGCCCTGCACCTGGCCTGTGTGGCGGCCGGGCTGGGTCCCGGGGACGAGGCGATCCTGCCGTCCCTGACCTTTGTGGCAACCGCCAACGCGGTCCGCTACACGGGCGCCCGGCCGGTCTTTGCGGATGTGGAGGGCGTGGACAGCCTGAACATTTCCCCGGCGGCCATCGAAGCCCGGATCACGCCGCGCACGCGGGCCATCCTGGTGGTCCATTATGGCGGCTATGCCTGCGACATGCCGGCCATCCTCGAGATCGCCCGCAGGCACGGGCTGGCGGTGATCGAGGACGCGGCGCATGCCATCGGCTCCCGTCTCGACGGCCGGATGCTGGGCGCCTGGGGCGCCATCGGCTGCTACAGCTTCTTCTCGAACAAGAACATGACCACCGGCGAGGGCGGCATGCTGGTCACAAATGACGACCGCCTGGCCGAGAAGCTGCGGGTGCTGCGCTCGCACGGCATGACCAGCCTGACCTGGGACCGTCACAAGGGCCACGCCTGGAGCTACGACGTGGTGGACCTGGGCTACAACTACCGCATCGACGAGGTCCGCTCGGCGCTCGGGCGGGAGCAGCTGCGCAGGCTGGAGGCCAACAACCAGATCCGCCGCGAGCGCACGGCGCTCTATCATGAGCTGCTGCAGGAACTGTGCCCGGCGGTTGGCGTCCCGTTCCAGGCGCACCCGGGGGTGTCGGCCTGTCATTTACTGCCGGTGCTGCTGCCGGCGGGGGTGCCGCGTGAGGCATTCATGGAGCAGATGAAGCTGCGCGGCGTGCAGACGAGTATCCACTATCCGCCCATCCACCGGTTCAGCGCCTATCGCGGCTTGGGCGACGACGCGGCCCTGGATCTGCCTGTGACAGAGGATGTCTCCGCCCGGCAGGTGACCCTGCCGTTGTACCCGGCGCTCCGTGTAGGAGGTGTGAGGCTGGTGGTGGAAGCCGTGCGGGAGTCGCTGGAGGGGGCGAAGTAGCGATTGTTGCAAATCCGTTGTCGTATCCTTCCCGCAGGGGTGGATTCCCGTCATGGGTATATGATGTACGGTGCGGGTGGATCGAGGGTTAGCCCCTTGCGGCGAACAGAGATCCTTCCCGGGAACGATCGCCCGGGACGATGTCGGTCGCGTTGGAGCGCTCCCTCAGAATGACATTAAATTGCATGTCATCCTGAGCGTAGCGAAGGATCTCTTGTTGTTGGATAAGAAGTCTGTGTTCGCGTGGAATTGTTTGATACCAGAGGTCTATTGGATTTGGAGAGTGACGGCTGTGGCGAAAAGAGATCCTTCCCGGGAACGATCGCCCGGGACGATGTCGGTCGCGTAAGAGCGCTCCCTCACACCGTCCCGGCGTCCTTCGGGAGGATGACATGGTTGGGAATGAATCATAGGAGCTTTTCATGGAACTGAAACAATACATTCAAATCGTGCGGCGCTGGATCTGGCTGCTGGTGCTGGGGCTGGCGCTGGGTGCGGGGGCGGGCTATTACGGCAGCAACCTCCAGGAGCCGGTCTACCAGGCCTCCACCCGGGCGCTGGTGATGCGCGCCCCGCAGGAGCGCTCGTCTGACCTGACCTACCTGAGCGACCAGCAGCTGGTGCAGACCTACATTCAGCTGCTCAACACGCAGCCGGTGCGGGATGGGGCAGCCGAGCGCCTGGGGTACCCGGTGGAGAAAACCCAGGTCAGGGTCCAGCAGGCGCGTGACACCCAGATCATCGAAGTGATCATCGAGGACCAGGATCCTGGGCGCACTGCCGAAATCGCCAACGTGCTCGTGGATGTGCTCATCGAGCAGAACGAGGCCCTGCAGTCCGGCCGCTATGCCTCCACGGAGGAAAGCATCCAGGCCCAGATCGCCCAGGTGGAGGAGCAGATCGCCGGCCTGCAGAAACAGGTGGACGAGATCTCCACCCGCAATTTCCAGGACCAGCTCAACGAGGTCGAAGCCCAGATCGGGCCGCTGCAGGCCGAGGTCTCGACCCTGCAGCAGGAGATCGCCTCGCTGACGCCCGCCTATACCCAGGACCGCAAGACGCAGATCGCCGAGAAGCAGGCGCGCATCGACCAGATCCAGCCCCTGCTCAACCTGTACCAGCAGATCTATTCCAACCTGGTCGTGCTGGGCAAGCCGGTCGAATCGGGGAATAACGAAAGCTCGCGCCTGACCCAGCTGCAGTCCACCCTGGACCTGTACCAGAACCTGTATATCAACCTGCTGAGCAGCCTCGAGTCGGTCCGGCTGGCCCGCCTGCAGAACACGCCCAACATCGTCCAGATCGAGCCGGCCACCGCGCCGGAGCAGCCCATCCGCCCGCGCCCGCTGATGAACACCGCCCTGGCGGCTGCCGTGGGACTGATGCTGGCGGCGGGGATCGTGTTCCTGGTCGAGTACCTGGACGATGCGCTCAAGACGCCCGAGGATGTGGAGCGGGCCCTGGGCATCCCCGTGCTCGGGTTTGTGGCCGAGATGCAGTATAAGAACAAGAGCGCCGAGGAGGTCTACGTCTCGAGGCAGCCGCGCTCGCCGGTCTCGGAGGCCTTCCGCTCGCTGCGCACCAACCTGGAATTTGCCTCGGTCCAGAAATCGATCCGGACCCTGATCGTGACCAGCCCGGGTCCCGCCGAAGGCAAGACGACCGTGGCGGTCAACCTGGCGGCCATCTTTGCCCTGTCTGGCAAGCGGGTCGCCCTGCTGGATGCTGACATGCGGCGTCCCAGTGTGCACCGCCTGCTGGGCCTGCCCAACCGCGGCGGGCTGAGCAACCTGTTCCGCAACCAGGAGGGTGTGCAGACCGTCAGCCGCACCAAGCTGGAGCTGCCCAACCTGATGATCATCACCAGCGGCAGCCTGCCGCCCAACCCGGCCGAGCTGCTCGGCTCCGAGCGGATGATGCAGCTGCTCGACGAGCTGTGCGAGCAGGTGGACATCGTCGTGATCGATACGCCGCCCTCGCTGGTGGCCGATGCCCAGATCCTGGCCGCCCGGGTGGACGCCGTCCTGCTGGTGATCCAGCCGGGCAAGACCCTGGCAGATTTCGCCCGCTCCTCGCTCGAGATGTTCCACCGGGCGGGTGCGCGGGTCATCGGCACCGTCATGAACCGCATCCCGCGCAACCGGGATTATTACTACGGCGGCTATCAATATTATTCCCCGTACAGCGAAGACAGCGGCTATTACCGCAAGGAGAACGCGTCCGCGGAGCCGGCCGCGCAAGCGGCTGCGGGGAGCTCGCCGAAGGTGATCGAGCTGCCATCGGATGCAGCCTATTCCTTCCTGAACCGGGTCGCCGCCCTGTCGCAGAAATCGGAAGAAATGCCGCCTCCCGACCCGCCCAAGTCGTAAGCGATGACCCTCACACAATCCCGTC
>DASUOS010000023.1:0-10847 GCA_036276515.1 Anaerolineales bacterium
TTTTGGTTGTCTATCGAACGGCAGGAACGCTTGAGCGCCTGTCTTACTTACCTTGGTCCAACCGACGGTTATGGTTGTGGAGACATGCTGCTTTCATGGGTCATCAGTGCTTCCTGAATGACGTCTTTGAGCTTCTGTTCATTGTTTGCAGGGAGTACAGTAATTAACTTGTCCCGCTCGGGCTGTCTTGCCAGCTCATCTGCAAGCCGGCCCGTATGGCTCAAGACGATGACACGGCGTCTGTGCTGCAAGCTCAATTCGATATCCTTGCGGGATACTTCGCCTCCATTGATCAGGATCGTAACAGCCCCCTGGTTCTGGGATAATAAGGTTGCTGTATCTACAATCCAGGGCGATTCATCGCCAAACGTATTCCCGGGCACAAGGATGAAATGAGAATAGTGAGGCTCCAATGGCCAGCGCTCTTTTCCCCACCACAGAAATTTTGTGTTTTTTGGCCCTTGAGGCCAGGTGACCAGCTCTGCAGGAGCGATCCCTATCAGGGGGAACTTGTGATGATTCCGTCTCCTCGTATGGCCGATCTCAGACATGATCCCCATATTCGTGCCTCCACAAATTACAGCCGCACCCAGGTCCTGTGCGATGCTGGAAATGGTTTGGACGGCCTGCTGGGTCACGGCTGCATGTTTTTTGTCGATTTCCCCGCCGATCAGCACGATCACGGGATACTGACCCTTTAAGTGCAATTCTGAGAGGGCCTGCGGCAGCTCGGAATGATTATTTGGGAAGACGACCGGCGTTTGCCTGGTTGGGGGAAAATAAATCGTTTGACTATGCATCATTACCTTTCCTTGGCACGATCAACCTGCTGTCGTGGTGAACGCAATCGCCCTGCATCTGACGGGTGGATACTCGTCCTTGGTCCCCAGGTATTCATGCATCTTGCCACACACGAACACGCTGGACATACGGGCAACGTACGCAGATCCTTAACGACAAAAATCAAATTCAATGATCAGGATTTTGGGCAGGTCTCGTGCGTAGGGCGGCGCTGCCCGGGAAGGGTTGTTCAGGAAAGATCAAACCGGGATTTCATCGGAAAACGGTTCTGGACCCTTGTGATGATCTCCAGGTCTGTCATTTTGCCGGCATCTTCCAAACTTATGATATGCGCCGCTAATCCTTCATTTTCCAAATGCTTCTGAAGCTCGTGTTTGGCTTCATCCGGTCCAAATATCTGGATCTCTCCGGCATCGCGAATGTAGGCAATAATCTGGGCGTAATATTCGTTCAGGTGGTTCCAGAAGCGTCGGTCGCGTATATTTTCAGGGTTGCCATCCCCGGGCACGACCGTCGAGTACAGGACATAGTGCTCCATATCCGAACTGATGATCCTTCTTGCTTCGATATTATTGTCAATGCTTACGATAACAGCCTTGGCACGGCTGATCCACAAACCTACTTTTTTGTTCATTGCAATCTCCGATTCTGATCCTTTTTACCTTCCGCATTTTCCTCCATCAAGCCGAAACCGGCCCCTGCCTGAATGGGTTCGATGACAAATGTACTACTCCATTTTCGGGGCAGGTCCTGGATCCCTTCTGTCGTCGGCACGGGTTTAACAAAACGTCCTGCAGCGATTCTTGTCGGTTCGCTTTCGACGCTATTGCCACCTTCATTCTCCCAACGCTGGGTTTGCAAATGTTCGGTTTTCTGTTTTTCAGGTTTGATTGTCTTGCTCATTCATACCACCTTTCTTGAACAGCTTCAGAACAGGATCAACAGCGCAATGACATGGATAGGATATCGGTAAAAACCCATGTAGTTCGCTGTTTTGGGTCAATGGATTACAAAGCGGGCTTTTTTCGTCCATCTTCTCTGTGGATGCCCGCGGCAGCGACACGCAAGTGTTCTGACACACGATCGGGCGTCTCGCTTTTACTGATGAACGTATCAGCGCCCGAAGACGTCGCAGCCTGTTGACGGGCCTCCAGGCTGCTGATCAATACGATTACCAGCGCGCCCGTACAGGCCTCGCGCAGGAGAGCCAGCGCCGCGCTCTGCTTGCCGCCTGGCAGCATGGACCAGTCGATCAACATCAAATCGGGACGAAGGGTTGGGGCTCGTGCCAGCGCAGTTGTCCAGTTGGAGGCCTCTCCAATTACATCCAAATGCAGGTCGAGCAGCACAAGCCGCAAAGCAGACCGTTCATCGGACAGGGGATCGGCAATATATACTCGGGTCATGGATACATGATACAGCACAAACTCCCCGGACGCATCCTGCGTCCGGGGAGTTTGTGTCTCCGCCACTTGGGGGAGGCGGGATGATCTTATTCCGCCATACAAACGCAGTTGCGGCCGGCGCGCTTGGCGCGATAGAGCGCTGCATCTGCTGCCTTCAGGACCGCTGTACTCGCCTCGCCGTGCTTCGGAAACACAGCTACGCCGAGGGAAAGAGTCACCGCAGGGAGGCTGTGCCCATCAAGCTGCAGGGAAGTCCGCCGGGCAAGCTTTACGATCTGCTCGGCACGCTGAAGAGTCACCTGAGTCGATGCATCCGGCAGGATCAGGATGAACTCATCGCCCCCGTAGCGACAGGCAATATCCTCCCGGCGGACCTGGTTGAGCAGTACACTTCCCAGCTGCCGCAAAGCCTCGTCACCAGCGGCATGCCCCCATGTATCGTTGTAGCGCTTGAGATTGTCCAGATCCAGCATGATGATACCGAGCGGTACATGTTTTCGCATGGCGCGCAACAGCTCGCGCTCCAATGTTTCCTCCATATAGCGACGATTGAAAAGTCCCGTCAGGTGATCCCGCACCGATTGCTCAAGCAGGAGTTCCTGACTCTTGAGCTGGGCATCCTGGGCTCGTTTGCGCTCCGAAATGTCACGGATGTTGCACTGGATCACTTTCTCATCGCCCACCCAATACACGTTACTGACAAATTCCACGTCGACCAGCCGCCCGTCTTTCGCCCGCAGCGGCAGGTCTTCGTAGCGGATATATTTGTCTTCCTGAAGTATGGCGAAAGCCTCCTGGCTGGCTTTAACGTCGCGGAATGCACCCACCTCCCACAGCCTCTTTTGTACAAACTCTTCGCGCGAATAGCCCAGCATCTGCATGAGAAACGGGTTGACATCGGTGATCGCGCCTGTAGCGGCATCCAGGATGAGAATCCCATCCTGGGCTGCCTCGAACAGCCGGCGGTAACGGAGTTCGGAAGTTTTTATTTCCTGTACACTCGCCATCAAATCTTTCCTTCTATCCAGATAGGAAACGAAGGAGAACGGAATGTACGCCGCTCTCTGATGAACAATTCCCAAGAGACAGATTTCCTACTTTTAATCGGCTGCGTCGGCAGTGACCTGTGAACTGGAGACTGGTGAGTTCAGCCGGGTCGATTCGATGGGGACGTCAGAGGAATGCTGTGGTTCAATGACAAGCTTGATGGCCGTCCACATTTTATTCTGGATCATCACATTTGCGAATTCCAGCACGTAACAAACATGAATACCGTCCTGTTTGATGTGGCTGGTTGCCAGGTCGACCGCCTTCATTGCCTGGTTGACGGCTGCTGGACCGATGGCCTGCACTTCCACGCGACGATGTTCGCGGACAACACCTGCGATGGCGCCCGCCACGGCTGATGTCTGTGATGTGGCTGCTACTTTGATCAGGTTCATATAGGGTCTCCTGCATGAGAACATGAATGTCTTTTTGTGGACATTATGGGTATGAAGTTAACCAAGACCCATCTGTCTACGGCACCATTGTCATCATACAACAAATACCCTCCCGCCACATCCAACTGCTGGAGAGTATTTACATCCGCCACTTGGGGGAGAAAGAAGTAAGGGTCAGGGAATAATACGGGTACGCAGTGCCAGAGTCACTGCTTCGGTACGGCTGGCAACCCCCAGCTTGGACAGGATATTACTGACATGCGATTTAATCGTGGATGGGCTTACCATCAGCTTTCCGGCGATTTGAGTATTATTCAGTCCTTCCACCATCAGCGCCAACACTTCAAGCTCGCGTCCGGTCAGGTTGTGGCCGGACTGCGGCTGGCTGGCTATTTCTACCAGAGTCTGCGCCACCTCAGGGGAAAGTGTGGCACGTCCCGCATGGGCTGCGCGGATGGCCCGTACCAGATCCTCGGCCGTGACATCCTTGAGCAGATAGCCAATCGCTCCCGCTTCGAGTGCATTCCTGACCAGATCGCCGGTTTTGAAAGAGGTCAGTGCGATCACCTGGACCTGCGGAAAACGCTGGCGAATTACACGGGTGGAGGCTGCCCCGTCCATGTCGGGAAGGACCATATCCATCAGGATCACATCCGGCAGCACCTCCGCACACAGCTGGATGGCCGCTTCACCATTTTCGGCTTCGCCCACGAGCTGCAGGTCGTCAAAGATCTTCAGGATGGTCGCCAGTCCGCGCCGAACCATCGCATGATCGTCAACGAGCATCACGCGGATGTGTTGGGAGGCAGCGTCGTTCATTCATCCTCCTTACTTTCTACCCCTTTTATCCGTTCCGGCATCCAGTGGAGGGTCAGCTCAGTGCCATGACCAGGCTGGCTGGTGATCGATAATTGTGCTCCCACTCCTTCAGCCCGCTCGCGCATCATGCTCAAGCCATAATGGCCGGATGTTATCTGTTCAGGGTCGAACCCTCGCCCATTATCCCGGATGATGACTTCGATGGCTTTTTCGTTGTGATGTAGATGGATATCCACCGTACTGGCTGCTGCATGCCTGGCAATATTATTGAGTGCTTCCTGGCAGACGCGGTAGATCGCGACCTGCACATCCGCGGGCAGAGTGCCCTGTCCCACCACCGTTACCTTGGCCGGGATATTCGTGCGCCCGGTAAATGCATTTGCCAGCAAACCCAGCAGATCGCCCAGTTCGGCGTCGATCAATGTGGAGGGGCGCAGCTCTGCAAGCAGGGCCCGCATTTCTGCCATGGCGCCGCGTGTCAACTTGCGTAAGTCTTCCAGCGAGCGCCGGGCCTCCGCCTGGTCCCGTTCCCACAGGCGCGGCAGGACTTCCGCGATCAGACCCGCCGAGAAGAGCGACTGGTTGATCGCATCATGCAGATTACGCGCCAGCTTTTGTCGTTCTTCCAGAACCGCGAGCGCCTGTGCCTGTCGATTGAGCTCTGTGTTGACTATGGTGATGGCTGCCTGGTTCGCCACGCTCAGCGCCAGGTCGGCGTGATGGGGCGTGAAGAAATTTCGCTTCTCATGCGCCACGCCCACCTCGCCGATCATACGGCCCTTCACGGCCAGCGGCACCCACATCCACGAGTGCATGCCCTGGATCAGTGCAGACGCCCCATTGTCAAAAAGCGCCCGCAGGGATCGTGCCTGGGGGTGATCACCCCACACTTCTGCGATCCGAATCGGCTTGTGTCCCTTGAACAGCATACCCTGGGATTCCGTCTCCTGCAGGCGAATGGGCAAAGACGGGGCAAGATCCAATTGACGATTGCCGCGCATGGCCAGGGTAACAAGCGTCGAGTCTTCGAAGACAAATAATCCACAATGGGCGTACTCGATGATCTCGCGCAGCTGCTCGAGGATCAGGCCTGGCTGAAATTCCAGCGTGGATGTGAGGGTATGAGAAATGGCGAGCAAAGTTGCCAGTTCGCGCATCTGAGACTCTACTCGTATATCTAGATTTCTTTCCGTCTGAACGCGCTGGCTGATATCCCGGATGAGGCTCAACAGGCAGGGCCTGCCGCGGAACATCATCATCGATCTGCGTACTTCTACATGGAACGCTGAACCATCTTTGCGTAGATGGACAATGGACGCTTCGAACACTCTGCCAGGTTCGACGGTCCGGACCTGCTCCCTGAACTGGGCATGGTTTTCAGGAAGCATAAAGACAGCCGGATTTAATCCTATGAACTCATCATGAGTGTAACGGTGCATTGCACATGCGGCAGGATTGGCTTCTACAACAGAGTCCAGCCCTATATCGTAGATTACCATTCCGTCGCTCGCGCCTGTGAAAATATTCCGATATTCTTCTTCCGAAGTCAACCGGTTATCAGGAATTTGACTCATAACCAAACCTATTGTTCTCCGAGGTGGCTTCAGTGATTATTTATTGTACTCCAATAGGCAACCCTGCTTCGAAAAGAAAGGTATTATGGTCGCAAAAATGTCCTGATCCGCTCATCATCTCAAAAACCATGTCAATCCCCTGAAAAGCTGTCTCGTCCCGAAGCGGTGTCCCCATTCGGTGCGAGACGGCCTGCGGGAGGATGGCATTTTGCGATAAGAGATAAGGTGTAATAGAGGAAGGCAATATCAATAAAAATGAGATTGTGTAGATCCTCGGGGATTCCAGCCAGAAGGGTGATTTTTTGCGTATAGGAACCATGCTCGCCTACTGTATAGCTTGGAGGCTTTATTTACTGATTCACGACCTCTTCAATTCAGACTTCGTATCCATGGGGCCTTTTTCTTTGACATTAACTGAAGCGGCTATCAAGTGGGTGTGTCATCCTGGCGCTGTGGGATCTCTTTATCATTGATTCGTTCTTCGGCTGTATCCCAGCCATGCCACCAAAGCATGGCCAGCTCCTGGTTGGATGACGCGTAGGGGTTGTAGCCACGCCGTGTACGTTCCGCAAAGGCCTGCATCCCTTCTTCATACACACTTTTCTTTTTTTCAAGGTTGATTTTCTCAGACATCCTTGCTCCATGGATCGTCGCCGAATGGCGATCGTTCCCGTTTCTTTCTTTTTCGGCTGTGGTCCCAGCCATTCCACCAGATTTGCTCGAGCGTTGGGCTGACTGCTGCATACGGGTTATCAGCGCGCCGCAGACCTGCATCGAAGGCTTGTCCGCCTTCTGCATACGCACTTTCTCTTTGTGCATGTGTGATGGTTTCACCTGTCACTGCTTCCTGCCTTTTTATTGGAGACGTATCTCCAATGGCGATCTACTGTAAGCTCGTCACGGAAACATTTATTCCTATGCTTCTGCCTCCGCTTCCATTCGATCCAGCCGCGTGTAGTAATCACGGATCTCCTTCAGGTGTGCCCAGGCGATCTTTCCGGTAAGCAGTAGGTCGTCGCCGGTCACATCCGTCTCCATATCCCTCGCGCCGTGCTCGAGCTCCACCTCCAGCCCTCGCCGGAACTGCTCCAGATCCACCTGCGACCAGTCGATGTTGAGCCGGGCCCCGATGGAGCGGGCTTCCTCTGTTGAAAGTTTCCGTTTTTCGTTCGGCGGAGTTCCTGTTCCTTTTTCTATCTTGCCCGGCACACTTCCAGCCAAATAATAGTCCCGCACTTTCGCTGAGATCTGAAGATCGGTCATCCGTTCGGTGGCTTCGAGGGCAGGCATGTGGGCATTGAGCTTCCCCCGCCTGATCCGCTGCTCCAGCTCCCCTTTTGCCTCCCCTGGCCCAAAGATCTGAACGGAGTCCGCACCCCGGATGGCAGCGATCACCTCCTCGTAGTATTTGTTGAGCTGGCCCACATAGTTGCGGTCCCTTGGGTCAGACAAAGGGATCCCGGTGAGTCCCACCGGGGTCCTGGCCTGGGAATTGCCGGGATAGGCGGTATATTTTACGCTACTCGAGGGGATATGCCTGATCTCTTCCTCTCCATTTGTAAGAATGACGAGTATCGCTTCCTGACGGTCGATCCATACACCGATTTCCTTTTTCATTTGACTCTCCTTATCCTTTTCCATAATTATCGACCTTTTTGAAATCGATATATCCACGCTCAACGTTTGTATCGATCAATTGTACCCGCGCCCGTTCGCCGACATCCAGCCCTTCGAATCCCTCCACCAGCTTGCCTTCGACAGGGATATTGAGAAGCCGCACCCAGGTCCCCTTGCCCGAAGCGCCAGTAACGATCGAATCGAACCGCTCCCCGATCCGTGCTTTGAGCAGAAGCGCGGCGGCAGATTTTTCGACCTGCCGCTCGACTTTGGTCGCTTCATCCTCCGCCTGGGTACAATGGGCAGCCAGAACATCGAGGTCATCCTTGTTGTAGGGAGCCGGTTTCCCATCCATGACCGCCTTCAACATGCGTTGAGTGATCAAGTCGGGGTAACGGCGGTTCGGAGCGGTGGAATGACCGTAATCCCTGACTGCGAGACCAAAGTGACCCGGCGCATCCACTCCAGGAAGTTCGGCGATGTATTCGCCTGACCCTAAAAGCTTGACCACAGCCAGCGACAGGTCCGGGAACCGGATTGGATGTGCGGCTTTCTCCTTGAGCAGAAACTCCTCCAGCGCTTTTGGATCCGGCCTCTCCGGGAGACTGAACTTGTTTTCCGCGGCGATTTCCACGATCCGGTCCCAGCGCTTTGGGGTGCGGACCACGCGGCGGATCGAAGGGAAATTACTGGCCGAAAGGAAGCGGGCCGTGACACCGTTCGCTGCGATCATAAAGGCCTCGATGATTTCCTTGGCACGGTTCTTTTCATCCGTTTCGAGGGCGTTGATTTGATCGCCGTCGAATACAGGCCTGGCCTGGATCGTTTCCAGACTTAGCGCTCCTTCAGTATGGCGTAAACCCTTCATCTGCCGGGCTGCCCGATCCTGCAGACGAAGGTTCCCGGCCAGGCCGTCGACAGCAGCCATCGCCTGAGGGATGGCTGCGTTGTCATCGAGCCAGGCGGCCACGCTGTTATAGGCAAGCTTGGCATGGTTTCGTACCCAGGCCCTGTAGATATGGGATCCCTGGAGGGAGCCGTCTGCACCTACCACCATTTCGACCACAACGGCAAGGCGGTCCTCGTTGAAATTCAGGGATGTAAGGTCGGTCGAAACCCTTTCGGGGAGCATTGGAAAGACCCCGGCTGCGGTATATACCGAGGTGGTGTTATGACCGGCATGCTCGTCGATCGCCGATCCCTTTTTAACGATCGAGTCTACGTCCGCGATGGCGACAAGGATCTTTATGGTGTCGGCCGGCAACGCCTCGGCAGTGGTAAGCTGGTCCAGGTCACGCGAGTCATCATTGTCTATTGAAGCCCACATAAGGTCCCGCAGGTCGTGGATCTCAGATATATCGGTAGCTTGTCTATTCTCATTGATCGCGTGTGCCTTAAGACCTGCAAGCTCTGCGAGCGCTTCGGCCGAAAAATCAGGGATCAGGCCCCGCTCGAGCATTGCCCGGCGGGCAATGGCCTGCAATAAGGAACGGTGGTGTACGTTATTCGCATTCATCGGGGTTAAAAATTTTCATTTCATTTCGAATCTCAAGTGACCCCTCCCAGAAACTGCCCACACATGTCTTCTCCGGGTTGAGTCAGTCCATGTAATTAAGCGCCCAGGCGTGTTAAGCCTCTTTTTTGGGTACCGGTTGTGAGCGCACCTTTTTTTTCCATTCGCTCAGAGGAGTGCCCGCTTTGCGAGTCTCCTGTTTCATGCGCCTGACATGCTTACGCATGCCCTTGGATTTCTTCCTGGTTTTTCCTTCGCTTGTCTTTTCGGCCATTCTGTCAACTCCATATCTGTGGTTGGATTTCCCTGTACGGGACTTCGTCCGCTTCAAGCCTTTCTAGTACTCCAACAAGATTAAGTTGGACGGTGAGTCTAGGGAGGAATCGAGCGATCTGCCCTACAGTTCTAGATTGTCCGAGTACTAGCCATGAGGCTTGAAGAGACCCTGGAACCAGGCCTGGATCTTCGTGCCGGCTGTTTTCTGGCTTCGCAGCTGGGCGGTGATCTGCCAGTAAGTGATCCTCTCCCCGCATTCACAGATCAGGAACTGCGTATCGGACCCTTCCCCTTTGGCCGCATCCTCGACGATCGAGTTCCTTATGATCTTCCTCTGACAATGCGGGCATGTAATTTCGTTGTCCATGGTGTTCTCTTTTCCGGCTTGTTCGTGCGCCTGTTCAGAGCCAGGGCGTCTTCCTCATCTGGCTTTTTCAGAAACCTTAATCGTGCTGCCAACCTCGTTTGTGACGTCAACTGGCAGGCTGCCCAGCAGCAGGGTCGGGCTGATGCCGTGCTCGGTGATCACAATCTTGGCGTTATTGCGTAGGGAGTTTTCGATCATCTCCAGGTTCTTGAGGATCTGGGCGTTGCCGACGAAATACTTCTCGGCAGCCTCGTTGACCAGGCGGATGGCTTCCGCTTTGCCCTGAGCAACCTGGATGACTGCCTCGCGCTCGCCCTCGGCGCGCTGGACGATCGCCAGTTTCTGTTGTTCAGCAGCTTCGAACTCGCCGGTCGCCAACAGCTTCATGGACCGCCGTTCCTGCTCGGCTGTCTTCTGCTTATGCATGGCCTTCTTGATATCATCGGGCGGGTCGATCAGGCGTATCTCCACCTTGCTGACGGTCAATCCCCATTCGACGGCAAAGGTGTTCAGGATGCGCTGCAGGTTGCTGGCGATCTTCTCGCGCGCCACCAGGCTCTCGTCGAGCGATAATTCGCCAAATTCCTGGCGCAGGTTCGTCATCGCCAGCTGGATGACAGCCCGTTTCCAGTTGTCGATGTTGTAAAACGTGCGCTTGATACTTTCCTCATCGCCTGTGGGGCGCACCCACATGACACCATCCACTGTGATCTCAACGTTGTCCTTGGTGATCACCGGTTGAGGCTCGATGTCCATGGTATGTTCGCGGATATCGCGCACGCGCGTGATGTGAACGAGCGGGATTTGAACTCCCGGCCCCGGCATCACGAACCGGCTGTACTTTCCCAGGGTCTCCTGGATGCCCCGTTCGTACGGTCGCAGGGTAAAGACGGGTCCATATACTGTTCTCATGCAGGTCTCCGTTCCATGGTCATGTACTTGAAAAGGCATGACCGGTGAATAATTTAGCGTTTCTTTTGTGGTTTGTTCGATCCGGTCCAGGAGTTCGAACTGTCCTGGCCGGTCGGGGCA
>DASUOS010000024.1:0-12129 GCA_036276515.1 Anaerolineales bacterium
CGATGCCAGCCGCGACCTGGATGTCGCCCGCAATTTTGCCGAGGCTGCCAGTGAGGCGGGCATCGAGCGCATCCTCTATCTCGGCGAGCTGGTGGACCCAACGACCCGTCTCTCGCCCTACCTGCGTGCCCGTCACGAAACGGGACACGTTCTCCGTCACAGCAGTGTGCCGGTCACAGAGTTTCGGGCGGGTATGATCGTCGGCTCAGGTTCGGCGCTGTTCGAGATGATCCGCTATTTGACCGAGCGTGAGCCGCTGCTGATCTGCCCGGCCTGGTTCTTTTCGGAAGCCCAGCCGATCGCCATCCGGGATGTGCTTGCCTATCTCATCGATGCGCTCAAGACGCCAGAAAGCAGCGGCCGGATGCTCGAGATCGGCGGGGCGACCCGCCTGACCTATGCCGACATGCTGCTCGGCTATGCAAAGGAACGCGGCCTTAAACGTGTGCTCATCCGAACACCCTTCCATGCGCCGCGGCTTTCAGCCTACTGGGTGCACATGGTCACCCCGATCCACTGGCGCGTCGTCCTGCCGTTAATTGAGGGCCTGCGCGCCCGGCTGGTCGTCCGGGATGAAGCGGCGAGGAAGCTGTTCCCGCAGATCAAGCCGATCGACTTCCAGACCGCGGTCCACCTGGCGCTCGGGCGCATTCAGCGGGATAACGTGGAGACCAGCTGGTCGGATGCGCTGGTCACGGTTGCGGGGGATGTAAAGCCGTATCAATATGTGGTCGAGGATGGCATGTACGTGGAGACGCGCCAGATGCTTCTGGATCTCCCGCCGCAGGATGTCTACCGCTCGTATGCGGGCATTGGCGGGGAACGCGGCTGGCTGTACATGGACTGGGCCTGGGGCATACGCGGCTGGCTGGATAAAGCCCTGGGCGGCGTAGGTCTGCGGCGTGGACGCCGCCACCCGGATGAGGTCCGGCCGGGCGAGTCACTCGACTTTTGGCGCGTGGAGGCCGTGGAGAAGGACCATCTCCTGCGGCTGCGAGCCGAGATGAAACTGCCCGGCAAAGCCTGGCTGCAGTTCGAATCCAAACCCCAGGATGAAAAGACGCTGCTCATCGTTACGGCTTATTTTGCGCCGTTTGGATTATTCGGTTTTCTGTACTGGTACGCGATGTGGCCTTTCCACAAATTCATCTTCGATGGGCTGACGCGCCAGATCGCATCACGGGCGCGCCTGCTGGCCCATGCCTATGGATAAGCAGATCCTCGTCACCGGGGCTACGGGATATATCGCCAGCCGGCTGGTCCCCAGGCTGCTGGATGCCGGCTACCGGGTGCGCTGCCTGGCCCGAGACCCGCGGCGGCTCGCCGGACGGGGCTGGTCCCGTTCTGTCGAGGTGGTGCAGGGCGTTGTGACGATCCCGTCAACTCTTCACCCCGCTCTACAAGGGGTGCAGACGGCCTATTATCTGATCCATAACATGACGAAGGGGCACGGATACACCGAGCTTGAGCTGGAAAGCGCGCGCACGTTTGCCATGGCGGCGGCCGAAGCCGGTGTGGAACACATTATCTATCTGGGCGGCCTGGCGGACCCCGAACAGCATATCGCTCCGCACATGCGCTCGCGGATCGAGACGGGGCGCGTCCTGCGCGAGGGCAGGGTTCCGGTCACCGAATTTCGGGCCGGGGTGATCGCCGGCTCGGGCAGCATCTCGTTCGAGATGATCCGCTTCATGACCGAGCTGTTCCCGGTGGTGCCGGGTCCCTTGTGGATGCGGAACAAATCCCAGCCGATCGCCATGCAGAATGTGATCGATTACCTGATCGCCGCGCTGACCAATCCCAGCGGGCGCGGCGGGGTGTTCGAGATCGGCGGCCCGGACGTCACCACCTACGGCGAGCTGATGCTGCGCTATGCCCGGCTGAGGGGCTTGAAGCGCAGCATGTTCCTGGTCCCTGGCATCCCGATCTGGCTCATGGCCTTCGGTGTGGGGCTGATGACGCCGGTTCCCTACCCGATCGCCTATGCACTGATCGGCGGCCTGTCTGCCGACAGCGTGGTCAAACACCCGGACGCTCTCCAGCGTTTTCCGGAAGTAAAACTTGTCGATTTTGATTCGGCCACAAAGGACGCGCTCGAAAAGACACATCCCGCCTCGATTGAACGCGTTTGGGAGGATGGAAAGGATTTCGGAAGTCTTTCCGTGAGCTCACAGACTTCAGAAGTCTGGAGGGCATTGAAACACGAAGGCTGCTTTGTGGAGTACCGAAAAGTGCAGGTCAACGCTGCGCCTGAAAGGGTGAGCGGTGTGCTGAAACAGTTTGTGTATGAATCCGGGAAATTGACTGGAGTGGACAATTCAGAGGAGACACTTATCGTCCATGTGCAGGATCAATGGGCCGGAGAGAAATGGATCGAATGGCAAATAAGCCGCGCGGGGAACCAAACATTGCTATTCCAGACCGTATTCTTTTGCCCACGCGGCCTGCCGGGATTTCTGTACTGGTATCTTCTTTATCCATTCCATTGGCTCCGCTTTCGCGGTTTAATCAGGAAGATTGCGAAGCAAAGCGAAAAAAATGAAGCGTAATCTGACCTTCCTTTGGATCGTCTTTTCCATCGCGATTGCCATGGTTCTCATTGCACTGTATGTCCCGCATTCGCTCCCGGCTCACTCCGATTTCAGCGCTCTCTACAATACGGACCTGGCCCTGGTGCACCGTGTTCCCATTTATGATCTCGAGGAAGTGGAAGCGCTGGCAGTGCAGTATGCGGGCATTCCAGAAGACAAGTTTTTTCTGGCACGGTTCCCCTATCCGCCCTGGTATGCGCTGAGCACGTTCTATCTGGGGTGGATGCCTGCCCGCGCCGCTGCCCTGCTCTGGTTCGAGCTCAACCTCGCCATGCTGTTCCTGTCTGTCTGGCTGCTCACGGATGGCTGGCCCGGGCGGCTGCGGTTGATCGCCTTCCCGCTGGCGCTGTTCTTTTTACCGGTGTTGGGAGCGCTGTCGGTGGGACAGTATGACTTTCCGGTTCTGCTGGGCACATCCCTGTTGGTCTATTCGCTGCGCCGGGAACATGTCCCGCTGACGGTTTTAGGGATTGTCCTGCTGACCTTCAAGCCGCATATAGGAGCGCTGATCCTGCTGGCGGCGCTGGGGTGGCTGGTTTTCTCGAATCGTGAGCTTGGACGGCGTGTATTTCGTCCGCTTCTTGCAGCAGGGGCCTCTCTTTTTGTAACTGGCTTCATTGCCGATCCGCGTTGGATCATCAGTTATCCCGGGATGCTGCTGAATTATCAGAATGAAGGCAATGTGTCGGTCTGTTCGGAATGCGCGAGCCTGCCTGTCTGGTTATCCCGCTGGTTCCTGGATGGGTCGTTGACCCGTGCAGCATGGATTGCCGTTGTGCTTTTGGTTCTTCTGGCTGGTTCGCTTTACATACTCCGTACTTCAATGAAATCCCCGGAACTGCTGCTCTGTGCAGCTTTGCTTGTCACCCTGGTTGTCAGTCCCTACCTGTACAATTATGACTATCTGCTGCTGCTCGTCCCATTCGCAGTCCTTTTCCGCAGCAGCCATTGGACGGTAAACGTTGTCCTGCTCATCTGTTATCTGGTCCCAACGTTTGCGATTCTCGTCTACGGCCGTAACGGCAATCTTTCGCTGGCGGCGGCTGCGCTGATCATGCTGATTCTCCTGTATGCAAGCGCGAAGAAAGTAGTCATTGACTTTCCTGTGCGCACGGCATACAATAGCCACAAGTAAATACGATCCGTCAGCGGCGAAGCCGGTGTGAATCCGGCACTGTCGCGCAACTGTGAATGTAGTCTACTTGCCTCTTGTCCCCTGGTCAGCTTGTCAAAGCGACTAGCCGACAAGACGACTAGAAGACGAGCAGACTACTGAAGTCAGGTCGCCCGCACGGATCGGTTCTGCCACACTCTCGCGGAAGGAGGTGGAGGACGGCTCCCTCGGACTGCCTCTCCATCCTCCCCAGCACACGCTGGGGATTTTGATTCCAAAACCAAGTGTCATTGCGAGCGTAGCGAAGCAATCCCCTGGTACGATGAGATTGTCTTTTAAAGACTCGTAAGGACAATATTCGGAGAAAAGATGATACGCCAATTCCTGTTGCTCACTCTGCTCATCACCCTGCTGGCTGCCTGTGGGACTCAGGCTGCGCCCGCAACAGAACCCACCGGTGAAGCTCTGACGTTCACCGATGGCCTGGGCCGCCAGGTCACGCTGGATGGACCTGCCCAGCGCGTGGTCTCCCTAGCACCTTCCAATACGGAGATCCTGTTCGCCATCGGCGCCGGGAACCAGGTCGTTGGACGCGATCAGGCATCGGACTTCCCGGAGCAGGCCCAAGCCGTGACCGATATCGGCTCCACGTTCGATGACTTGAACGCGGAACTGATCGTCTCTCTGAATCCCGACCTGGTGCTGGCCGCCGAAATTAACAATCCGGAGCAGGTCCAGCAGCTTGAAGATCTGGGACTGACTGTTTATTACCTGAAGAATCCGCTGACCCTCGAAGGGATGTATGAAAACCTGCAGATCGTCGCTCAACTGACCGGGCATAGCGAAGAAGCCGCCGCGCTGGTGGAGTCGCTGAAAGAACGTGTTGCAGCGGTGGACGAGAAGATCGCTCCCATCAGCTCGCGGTTCAGCGTGTTCTATGAGCTGGATGCCACCGACCCGGCCAAGCCGTATACCGCCGGCAAAGGGACGTTCATCACCCAGCTGATCGAGCGGGCTGGCGGCTACAATATCGCCGCCGACCTGGATGGCTATCCTCAGCTCAGCCTCGAACAGGTGGTGGAAGCGGACCCGGCGTTCATCATCCTTGGCGACGCCCGCTATGGTGTCACACCCGAGTCGATCGCCGAGCGTCCCGGCTGGGGCAACCTGAGCGCGGTCAAGAACGGGAATGTCCTGCCGTTCAACGATGACCTGGTCAGCCGTCCCGGCCCGCGGCTGGTGGATGCGTTGGAGGAACTGGCGAAACTGCTCAGGCCGGGATTGTTCGAATAGGCAGGTAGGCAGGTAGACAGGTAGGCAGGTATACAGGGAACGTGTTTACCTGTGTACTTGTGTATAGAATTATGCAACGAACTCCTTTCCTTATAAGCCTTCTCTCCCTGCTCATCGCCATCCTGCTCAGCCTGGCGATTGGATCGGTTTTCATTCCGCCGGCAGAGTTATGGCGCGTGATCAGTGGCGCCGCAGCCGGTGATACATCCCGTACCATCCTTCTGGATATCCGCCTGCCTCGCACGGTATTGATCGCGCTGGTCGGCGCGGCGCTGGCGGGAAGCGGGGCCGCCTACCAGGGATTGTTCCGCAACCCGCTGGCCGATCCCTATCTGATCGGCGTAGCGTCAGGCGCGGGACTGGGCGCGATCCTGGCCATGTCCATCCGCTGGCCGTACACAACGCTGGGATATCTGGCGGTTCCCATGGCAGCGTTCCTCACCAGCCTGCTGACGGTGTACATCGTGTACCTGATTGCCCATATCGGCGGGAGTGTGCCAACAACGAACCTGATCCTGGCCGGTGTGGCCGTATCCTCCTTTGCCGTATCGCTGACCTCCTTCCTGATGCTTCGCTCCACCGGAGAGGTGCGCCGCGCCCTTGGCTGGCTGCTGGGCGGGGTAAGCCTGGTCAGCTGGGATGCGACGCTTGCCCTTATTCCCTATCTCGCGCTGGGTCTTGGAACGCTGATTTTAGGCGGCTATTCGCTGAATATCATGCAATTTGGCGATGACCAGGCCACGCAGATGGGATTGAACGTCCGGCGGGCAAAATTCATCATCATTGTGGCCGCCTCGCTCGTCACCGCCGCGGCGGTCTCGTTTGCAGGCATTATTGGCTTTGTGGGACTCATCGTCCCGCATATCGTCCGCTTCTGGTGGGGCGTGGACTACCGCCGCCTGATCCCGCTCAGCATCCTGGGCGGTGCCTCGATCCTCCTGGTGGCGGATGTCCTGGCCCGAATCGTCCTGGCGCCCCAGGAGCTGCCGGTCGGCATCGTGACAGCGCTGGCCGGGGCTCCGTTTTTTCTTTGGGTCCTGCGGCGGTCAAAAAATCAGGGATACTGGTGATCTATGGGTATTTTTGTAAGCCGAGAGCTCGCCAAGGCTTGTATAGAAACCACCGGAGCAGGATTGATATGTTAAAAATCCAAAACCTTACCGTCTCCTATGGCCCCCGCCAGATCCTGCACAACATCTCCCTCGATGTGCAGAGCGGCGAAGTGCTGGCCCTGATTGGGCCGAACGGCGCGGGCAAGTCGACTCTGATCCGCGCTGCCAGCGGGGTCATTCCCTATACGGGACAGATCCGTACCAACGGCGATAATTTTGCCTCCCTGAATACCATGCAGCGGGCGAAATATATCGCTACCGTTCCACAGGCAGTGGCATTACCGCCCGCCTATACGGTTTGGGAAACGGTCCTGTTTGGGCGGACGCCGTATCTGGGTTTCCTGGGCCAGCCATCGAAAAAAGATGAAGAGATTGCGCGGCAAGCTTTGGAGCGCGTCAGCGCGCTCCCATTTGCAGACCGGCGCGTCGGAGAGCTTTCGGGCGGCGAGCAGCAGCGCGTACTGCTGGCGCGGGCGCTCTGCCAGTCCACGCCGATTTTGCTGCTGGATGAACCCACCGCGCACCTGGACCTACAGTATCAGGTCGGGTTGTTGGAGCTGGTCCGCGAGCTTGCCCACCGGGATCATCTCGCCGTGCTGATCGCCCTGCATGACCTCAATCTCACCGCCCACTATGCGGACCGCATTGCGCTGATGGTCGCCGGAAGGCTGGAGGCAGTTGGAACGCCTAAAGAAGTCCTGGAGCCGGGACTGATCGAGGAAGCCTACTGCCTGCCTGTACATGTCGTCAAGCACCCTTTTCTGGATCTGCCGCTGGTATTGCCGCGAGGTAAAAAATAAAACTTCCGGTTGAATGCCGGAAGTTTTACATGTTCTTCACTCGGATGCTTACAAATCATAATCTCCTGCCGATTCAGGCTGGTACAGGATCCTGTCGACTTTCAACCGCCGTTTGCCTGCAGGGACGTCCCACTCAAAGACATCGCCAACACGGTACCCAAGCATGGCTGTGCCAATAGGAGCCAGGATCGATATTTTGCCTTCAGCGGAATCGGCCTTTTCAGGGTACACAAGAGTGTAGACTTCTTCCTCCCGGGTATCCAGATCGAGAAGAGCCACCTTGGAATTCATCGTAATGGTATCGGCCGGAATGTCCTGGGGCGTGACAATTTGAGCACGGGAGAGTTCACCTCGCAGTTTGTCGAGATAAACACTGCCGCGGTATTCCCCCGATTGTGCATTGAGAATTAAGTCGACCAGCCTCTGGCGGTCCAGTTCAGTGATTACAATTTGTTTTTCGTTCATTTCCCTTTTCTAGCTCCATCTCCATGTTGTTCCTTCTTTACTATCTTCGAGCGCCACTCCTGTCTCCTTTAACCGGTCCCGTATCAGATCGGACAGCGCCCATAGTTTCTGTTTCCGTACTTCGCTGCGGACTTCGACCAGCAAATCGATAAATCGATCCGCATCGCCGGAGCCTTGTTTTTCCTGCAGGCGCAGGCCGAGCACAGTTGTCAGCTCACGCAGGGTCTCCTGGGCGGGCCGGAGCTGTTCATTCGACGCGCCGCCGTCGCGGGCGGTGTTGATGGCTTTGACCAGCTCGTAGAGGGCGGCCAGGGCCAGGGGGGTGTTGAAGTCGTCGTCCATTGCCTCGACAAAGGACTGTTTCGTCGATTCGGTGTGGGAGATGAGCGCGGAGATCCCTTCAGCAGAGAGTCCACTTGCAGAGGCGGAGCCCGGCCGAAGGGCGGATTTGAGGCGCTCGAGCGATTTCTCTGCGGCGTCCTGTGTTTCCTCATTGAAGATCAACGGGGCACGGTAGGAGCCCATCAGCACGAGCATCCGCATCACATCGGCGTCGCGTATCTTGAGAAAGTCCTTGATGCTGACAATGTTCCCCAGCGACTTGGACATCTTCTCGCCACCCAGCTGCAGCATGCCGTTATGCACCCAGTAGCGGGCAAACGGCTTGCCTGTATATGACTCGGTCTGGGCGATCTCGTTCTCATGATGAGGGAAGATCAGGTCGTTGCCGCCGCCGTGGATATCGATCTGTTCGCCAAGCTCGGCCAGGTTCATCGCCGAGCACTCGATGTGCCAGCCGGGGCGTCCCTTGCCCCACGGGCTATCCCAGGAGATCTCACCGGGTTTGGCAGCCTTCCACAGGGCGAAGTCCATCGGATGGTCCTTTGCCTCACCGACTTCGACGCGGGCGCCCGCCTGCATGTCATCCAGTTTGCGGCCGGAGAGCTTGCCGTAATCATCATCGCTGATCACACTGAAGTATACATCCCCGTTGGACGCGGCATAGGCAGCCTCCTTGCGGATGAGGCCCTCGATGAACTCGATGATCAGCGGCATGGTCTTGCTGACCTGCGGATAGGACGTGGCCGGCAGGATGTTGAGATCCTTCAAATCGTGGGAATAATCCTCGATGTAGCGCTGTGACAGCTTGAGCGGATCCTCGCCGAGCTGGTTGGCGCGGTTGATGATCTTGTCGTCCACATCGGTGTAGTTCATGACGTGTTTGACCGCGTAGCCTCGATACTCGAGATAGCGGCGGATAATATCGAACACCAGCGCCGACATGGCATGCCCGACGTGCGCGTCGTTATAGACCGTCACGCCGCAGACATACATCTTGACGACGTTCGGTTCGAGGGTCTGAAATTCTTCCTTCTTGCGGGTGAGGGTATTGTAGAGGCGGATCATGTGATTCCTTGAATTCATCCGCAGATTACGCGGATAACGCAGATTTCTTTAAAGGTTCGGGGTAACCCCAGACAAGGCGTTTGTACTGCAGGCTTGATGCGCCGAAGTTGATAAGCAATCCGCGTTTGAGATCAGTAGCCTTTAGATAGTTGAGAACTTGAGCCTCTTCCACGTTTGATAACCTGGACAACGCTTTAAATTCTACAATGATTTCGGAAAAACAAACAAAGTCTGCTCTGTAATGAGTTGAAAGAAGAATATTTTTATACTTAATGGGCAGTGCAATTTCCCGGGCAAAGGGAACTCCCCTAAGGGGGAATTCAATCGTTGCTGCCTCTTGATACACAGATTCTAAAAATCCATAACCCAGCTGGCGATGAATTTCCATCGCAGCACCAATAATTGCATAAGTCTGCGGGTCGCGTTCTTCAACAATCTTCATGCTTTATTGTCTGCGAAATCTGTTCAATCTGCGGATTTATTTTCGCTTCTTCCCGTTCTCTTCTTCCACGCGGGCGAAGATCATTCTCCCCGCGGCAGTCTGCAGGACTTTGGTGACGACCACATCCTTGTATTCGCCAATGTAATCGTGGCCGTTCTCCACGACCACCATCGTGCCGTCGTCCATGTAGCCCACGCCCTGGCCGAACTCCTTGCCTTCCTGGAAGATGTTCAGGTTCATGCGCTCACTCGGCAGGACGACCGACTTGACAGCATTCGCCAGCTCGTTGATATTCAGGATGGTGACGCCCTGCAGCTCGGCGACGCGGTTGAGGTTGTAATCGTTGGTCAGGATCGGGCAGCGCAGCTGGCGTGCCAGGACGACAAGCTTATCGTCTACTTCCCGGACGCCCTCGGCATTGATATCGCTGATGCGGACCAGGATATTCGGGAGTTTCTGCAGCTCGGCCAGCACTTCCATACCGCGGCGGCCGCGCTGGCGGCGCAGTCCGTCTGGCGAATCGGCAATGTATTGGAGCTCGTTCAATACAAAACGCGGGATGAGCAGCGTGCCGGGCAGGAATCCGGTCTTGGCGATATCGGCCACACGCCCGTCGATGATCACGCTAGTGTCGAGTAAGATGGTCCGGTTAAGGTTCGTCCAGGAGGAGGAGGAGCCGCTTTCTCCGCCGCGCCCGCTCAGGGTGCCGAACAGCCCCATGATGTCACCCTGGCGCATGACGAACAGCGACACGCCCAGCCAGGAAAACGCCAGTACCCCCACAAAGGGCAGGATCTGCCCTAAAGGCTGAGGCAGCAGGGAGAGCGGAAATGCCAGCAGGGCAGCGGTCAGCAGACCGACCACAAGGCCGGTCAGGCCCGCGAAAAGCGTTTCCGCCGATAAACGACTAAGCTTTCCGCGGATAACACGAGATGGCCGGGTCGTAAAATACGGCGTCAGTACCAGCCCGGCCAGCGAGGCGATCAGGCCAATGATCAGGCTGTAGCGAATTGATTCTCCGAAATCGGTTCCCCCGAACTGAAATCCCCACAAACCTCCCAAAATTCCGAAAAGAACCATTCCCACCATGCGAAAAACAAATTCCGTACTCATAATAACTCCTTCAATAAGTGCAAACGTGCAGAATAATGCCTGCATCATAGCATGGCTGGTGTACCCCGTCAACTGACCCGGCCGACGCTCATACATAATTGTTATAATAGGGCTTCCTATGACTCTTACTGACACCCTTAACCGTCCGTTACGCGACCTGCGGATCTCGGTCACCGACCGCTGCAACTTCCGCTGTATATATTGCATGCCCAAGGAGGTCTTTGGGTCCAATTACCAGTTCCTGGGCCGAGACGAGATCCTGACCTTCGAAGAGATAACCCGCCTGGTGCGCATTTTCGTCCCCTTTGGTGTGCGCAAGATCCGTCTGACAGGCGGGGAGCCGCTGGTGCGCAAGGATCTGCACCTGCTGGTGAAGATGCTCTCGGACATCCCGGACCTCGACCTGACCCTGACGACCAACGGGTCCCTGCTCGAAAAACAGGCAAAGCTGCTGAAGGATGCCGGGCTGGACCGCGTCTCCGTCAGCCTGGATTCGCTTGACGATGCGATCTTCAAGGCCATGAACGATGTCGATTTCCCGGTGGAAAAGGTGATCCAGGGCATGGAGGCTGCCGCCGAGGCCGGACTCACACCGGTCAAGGTCAACATGGTCGTCAAGCGCGGCCTGAACGAGGACAGCATCCTGCCGATGGCGCGCTTCTTCCGCGAGAAGGGCTATATCCTGCGCTTCATTGAATACATGGACGTGGGCCACACCAACGGCTGGCGCATGGACGATGTGGTGCCGGCCGCCGAGATCATCAAGCGGATTGGCGCCGAGATGCCGCTCGAGCCTGCAGACCCGAATTACACGGGCGAGGTGGCCGAACGCTGGCGCTACAAGGATGGCAGCGGCGAGGTTGGGGTAATCGCCTCCGTCACCCAGGCCTTCTGCCGCACCTGCAACCGGGCCCGGATCTCAGCGGCGGGCCAGCTGTACACCTGTCTGTTTGCCGTCAAGGGACACGATCTGCGCAGTCTGCTGCGCAGCGGCGCAAGTGACGAGGAGATTGCCCTGTTCATCGAGCGCGTCTGGAACAAGCGGTCTGACCGTTATTCCGAGCTGCGCACTGAAAACACTGCCAACCTGCCCAAGGTGGAAATGTCGCATATCGGGGGATAAGGACGCGACCTGTAACCGGGCGGGAAGACAAATCGATTCGTGCCACATTGATAATTCAACACAACAAGAGGAACCATGCAATACCGCGAACTTGGACGCACAGGCTGGAACGTTTCCACGATCAGTTTTGGGGCATGGGCGATCGGTGGGACGTGGGGGAACGTGAAGGATGAAGAATCACTGGCTGCATTACACCGGGCGCTCGACCTGGGTGTGAACTTTTTCGATACTGCCGATGTCTACGGTGATGGCCGCAGCGAACAGCTGCTGGCCAGGCTTCGCGGGGAACGCAGCGAACCGTTCTATGTGGCCACCAAGGCCGGGCGGCGGCTCGATCCACACCTGGCGAATGGGTATACACGCGAAAACCTGACATCCTTTGTCGAGCGCAGCCTGAGGAACCTCGAGGTGGAGACACTCGATCTACTGCAACTGCATTGCCCACCCACGGATGTCTTTTACATGCCTGAGGTCTTCGACGCCCTGGACGGACTGGTGCAGGCTGGCAAACTGCGCTATTACGGGGTGAGCGTGGAAAAAGTGGAGGAAGCGCTCAAGGCGATCGAATATCCAAATGTGCAATCAGTGCAGATTATCTTTAATATCTTCCGACAGCGTCCGATCGATCTGTTCTTTCGAGAGGCACAGCGCCGCAAGGTAGGCATCCTG
>DASUOS010000025.1:0-3841 GCA_036276515.1 Anaerolineales bacterium
AGGTCCAGGCCAGCATATTGGGGGGATCCACAGGCCGGAGCGCCTCACCCTCCTACGCAGCACCAGCCACTGAGCGAACGACAGCACCGCGCCGCCCAATGCGCCCATCCCTGCCGCCAGCAGGAGCACGATCCATTGGGCGGGCTCCTCTACAGGACCGGTGGCCGCAGCTGCTTCGCCCAGGCTCATGATCGTCGAAGGCAGGTAGCCCAGCACGTACGCGGCCAGCGCGCCGATGAACGTGCCGCGCCACCACTCCATCCGGCCAATGGATGGAAAGCGCGGCCGCATTGCCCACCACTGCGCCAGGCCGACGAACGTCGCTTCGACCGCGCCGCTGAGGACTGCCACGGTGAAAGACAACAGGATGCTGGCAATCGTGGACCCTTCCCCCACGATTGTAAGGAATAAACCGGTGATGGCAAAGGTAAGACCCAGTCCCAGCATCTCGCTCAGCGCATTGGCGAGAGTCCAGCGGGTCCAGAATTGCGGGTTGGTCATAGCGTTCCTGTATCGATGGGATTGAGGATGCCTGTAGGATATACGTCCGACAACTCGATCGGATGCAAAACAATTTTTTGGATGGATTTGAACTCCCGGATCAGGTCCAAGCCGGTGCCTGAATCCGTTTGCTCTGCATTTCTTCCACGGTAACAAACCCCAACCCGAGCGACCGGGCGCGGGGGATCAGGGCATCCACGATCTCTGCCACCCGGGCGCCATGTCCATGGCCATCGTGCAGGACGATCAGCGCGCCGGGAGCAAGCGCATCCGCCACCTGGCGGATCGAACGCTCGATCGGCTGCATCCAATGCGGCGGCATACAGTTCCACATGACCAGCCGGTAGCCCCACTCTGTCAGCAGGGAGTGGGTGCGCCTGGTGAACCATCCATAGGGCGGGCGAAGATCTTTGATCTGGCCGGTGGGAATTCCGGCTGCCTGGGCGATCACATCCCGCGTTCGTTCCAGCCCTACATACAGCATCGCCGGTCTTTCGAGGGGAAAGGGGACGTGACGGTAACAATGCAGGGCAAGCTGGTGCCCGCATCCATGGATCTGGCGGACCAGGTCCGGGTGGCGCTCGGCGCTTTTCCCCACCAGGTGGAAGGTGGCCCGCACAGCATGGTTCTCCAGGATATCCAGCAGGCGCGGCGTATCGCGTGGGTGGGGTCCATCGTCGAAGGTCAGAGCGATCTCCCGGCGCGACCGGTCTCCGCGGAACAGGATCGCGGGATACCGGCGCTGTGCCGCCTCATAAAAGCGCTGGAGAGGGGATGTGAAAGGCTCCATCCCCCAATGATACCTGTGAAGAGGACAGGTATCGAAAATTGAAACCCAGCGGAAAGGGTCCGCTGGGTCTTAGATCGATAAAAAGGACCCTGCTTTCACGCAGGCTCGGCGATGACGAACAGGCGTCCCCAGGCCAGATCGTCGGCCGTACTGATGCATGTCTGAAAGACTACCTGCCCGGGTCGGTTGTAGATCCTGGAGAACAGGCTGGCATAGCTCTGGGATTCGCGGGTACCCAGGTCAATAAAGGAGCTGGAGGTGCTGTCCGGTTCCAGGGCCTGGTAGTGAAGGACCTCCGAGACAATAAAAGTGGCGACCCGTCCATCCCCATAGACTAGGTGGATCTCCTGCCCTGGTTGGAGCCCGCTGAAATTTTTACCTGCCAGGTAATTGTGGGCCAGCAGGCCGATCGAGCCGTGGCTGGAGGCCAGGCCGAACTGGGTCACGATGTTCTGCCACGGGGAGACGAACTCCTCCATGCCTCGCGGCTGCTGGACGATGGGAGCGGCAACGATGCCGGCGATGTAGACCCCGCGCAGTTCGCCAGCCTGTCCATTCCGGACCTGGCTGATAAAGGTATCCATGCCCGGCAGGCTCTCGCCGTTGAAATCGTCGGTCATGGCCTGAACACGCCCACCGGGGACGGAGATCAGGAAGGTCATCAGGATGAGTGTGAGGATAAAAAATGTTCGATTGAATCGGAGCGCCATGGTACGTTTCCCGGGGCACCCGATGGTTCCGATCACGAAATGAGAAGATTATTCATTTCGGCAGCCTGGCGGTCTGTACCAGCAATGTGGTTGTAGATCCATGGCTTTGCATCATGCCCTTGACGAGTCGGTTTGTTGTTCTGGATTATAGGTGCTGGCGTTGTGTTCTGCCATCAAACCCTGCAGTTTTCTATTTACAGGATTGTAAGAAGTGGGTGAACCATATGGGGGAGGCCTGCTGGGCCGAAATTGCGATGATTCATATAACGAAATTCATTTCATTTTCATTACACAGCCGGTGCTTGAATGTCTCGATGCCTGAAAAAGGCCAATTACGACCAAAAGAGGCCATTTTTGCGACCTGTTGCAAAAAAATAAGACGACTTTGTTACCCACTACCTGTAACAAGAAACTTTCATTTCTGTCATGATGGCAGATAACAAATATGCAAGGCCGCCTTATCAAGAATGCCCTCCCTGAAGCTGTCGTTATCGCCCACATCACCGCACACCGGCCTGCTGCTTGATCAGGGATGGTAAGGAGTAACTGCAATGAAGCGCACAAACAAGCTCACCGTATTATCCATCGTCGTTCTTTTTTCATTGTTATCATCTGTTCTTTTTCCAACCGCTGCTTTAGCCGATGATGCGACCCCCCCTCCGGTAGAGACCGCCGAGGTTCAGCCGACCGAGGAGCCGGTTGTCACAGAAGAACCTGTCTCCACTGATGAGCCGGTCGTGACCGATGTACCGACCGAAGCGCCGGTCCTGGAAGCGACGCCTTCGCCCGAGGAGATTGCTCCGGCTGCTACGGAGGAACCCGTCGTCGAAGAGGAATCAGCCACCGAGGAAACGGAACCTGTTGACCTGGTAGAGGTTGTCGCTGCTGCTGCCGAGAGCGAGGTACTTCTGGCAGATTCAGATGGAGATCCTCTTGTATTGGGAACTCTTGCTGCAGCCGAAACGCTGACCACGGGGGACCCATACATTGTTCGAAGTGGGGTCACACACAGGTTTCTGACTGACTGTACTGGTCAGCCAATTGATGCCTTCAACACATGTACAGAATCATCCACCCCCATTCAGGCGGCTATCGATTTTGCCGTACCTTATGAAACGGTAAATGTCCTTCCTGGGACATATGCGGAACAACTGGTTATTAACACCGCCAACTTGACCTTGTTGGGCCTGCCGGGCGACACATCGGTCGCAGGGGCTGCCTGGAATGCCCCGGTCCTGGACGGAGCGACCATTGCAGGTACTACAACCGGGATTACGATCAATGTGGAAGGTGTTACGGTCGCTGGGTTTATCATCCAAAACTACGATATGGCCATCTATCAGCCTGTGGTGGTAGGAAATAATGCCATAAACATAAATAACAATACTATCCAGAACAATGGCGATGGCATAAAGGTGATCAGCGAGATTGGCGCTCCTGGAACCATCATCAACTACAATGTATTTCTGAACAATTCAGGAAATGATGTTACCAACAGTGATCCGAACGATAACAATGTTCAGAACCTTGACATTAAAAACAATTACTGGGGGTGCGCTGAAGGCCCAGTGGTTGTCTATAAGAAATATGAAAAAGTACAAGGCAATACCGTCTTTGTCGGCTGGCGCTACCGGTATTGGGCTACGCCAAAAACAGGCGGCGACGGCTCAGGTGAAGTGGGTGAATATACTTCCAATCCGAATTCCGACTGCGCACTTTTATACGGATCGGACTCGCTCTGGAACCATCAGATAAATAACCCCTATCCTAATTATTCACCATACAAATTCCTGCTCGATGGCGTTGAGACAAACTTCGAGACATCTCCTACTCCTACTGC
>DASUOS010000026.1:0-5182 GCA_036276515.1 Anaerolineales bacterium
TTGCCTCTTGGGCCCATCGGATCTTTCCAAAGTCTCCCATTCGGGATGGACTCGTTTGGAGTTCCTTCACGTGCAGTAACAAGCGGATCTTCCCCTTCTCCACTCCAACCGTAAGGGTCTACTACTACAACATTATCTTCTAAGGGCTTACCATTCTCATCAATCCAGTTGTTATCACAGTTACGATTGTAATAAACTCCAAAATGAAGGTGAGTTCCACCTCCGCCTCCAATACTTAGTCCTGTATTTCCCATAACACCTATTTGTTGCCGCTCTGTAATGGGATTATTAAGCAATACTGAGATTGACTTAAGGTGACCATACAAAGTGGCGTAGCAGTTATTATGGTCGATAACAACTTGTTTTCCAAACCATCCCCAGCCCGCATATTTGACTGTACCAGGCGCTGCTGCCAGCACAGCAGTAGCGACTTTTCGAAAATCAATTCCATCATGACCATCGTAACAGCTCACACCAAGAGTTGTACAATTTTCCCGGGTAATATCTTTGGTACCCGTGTAAGGTCCATACCAAGGGGCTAGATTGTTTGCATTGATATCCCCGGGGTCTGTGTGGTCAAACCAGGAGTTAACATACCCAGGCCCGCTACCGCCATTTGAACCTTGAAGGGCATCAGCGAAATTGGTGTAAGCTAACGGAATATCAAGAAAGCCCGTAGCAGATTGGAGTGGGGGAGATACGTTATAGACCACGTCATCATAATCGTTGTCACCCCCGTTCCTCTGGTCTTCAAAACCGAACTGCGTCAGATTGTTTGCCGGACCATTAAATCCAACAAAATGGTCACGGCCATCCGGATTAAGCAAGTCGAGAGAGAAGAATGCCAATGGGGATCTGCCGATTTCATTATTGGGGTTATTTCGTTTCAAATTTTCAAGAGTGTTGTTCTGTACCAGAAAAAAAACAAGGATGTCGCCGCCTAGTAAAGGCAAATCAACATCAGCAGTGTTGGCGGAGGAACCACTATGGAAGATGATTGTGGTTCTTTCAAATACTTTTTGGTAATAACCCGGTTCTCCAGGGCCGATTCCACCGATTCTGCCAGACTCATCGTCCACAGTGAAGTAACCAAGCTCATTGTTATAAGTTGCTTCCCTAAAGACAAAGTCGATATGGACATTGACTGAACCAGTGGCAGGAACCTGATAATACTTAATCTCAAAAGACGGGTTGAAATCAGGACAATTCAAGACAAGAGGGGTTTCAGACCTATCCTGATCTCCGCAAATAGGCATACGTGGCAGCGGCAGTTCAGGGTCAGCCAGTACCCTACCGGTTGGGATCGCTGCAGCACTAATCAGAATGCTCAGGATAAGCAGCACTCGGAACAAGTGGATGGTAAGGAAGTTCAAGCCTTTAGTTAGCTGATGTGAGTCTGTCCCGTTCATAAATTCCTCCGCTTTGAGAAAAAAAGGCCGCCCAGGTATGAATATTCTAGCAAATTGGACAGCCAAATACAACTCCAATTGTCACTAATCAAAATAGAGCTGGTTAAATTAGATTTCCTATCCAGTTCTCCTTTCTAGTCGCTATTGAGCCTAATCTTATGGCAAATTGAAACTCCTTACCAGGAATACAGCCATCTGGTCACGCGTCACCGGTGTGGTCGGACAGTACAGCTTGGGGGTTACACTGCAGCCGGAGGTGATCCCCTCGTTGGCCAGCTGCTCGATCCAATCGGCCGCCCAGTAATCCGGCGGCACATCGTCAAAGACACCTGTTGCCTCCGGAGGCGCATAATCGGAGCCGTGCCTGGCTTTCAGCAGGAAAACAGCCATCTGGTCGCGGGTCACCGGGGTAGTGGGACAGTATTGCCTTGGACTAGCATTACAGCCTGACGTAATACCCTCATCGGCCAGCTGCTCGATCCAGGCTGCTGACCAGAAGTTCACAGGAACATCTTCAAAATCGCCGGTGGCTGTAGGAGGGTCATAGCTCGAACCATGCTTACCTCGGAGTAGGAAGACCGCCATCTGGTCTCGAGTGACTGTTATCGCCGGGCAGTACATTAAGGGTGCTGTCCCACAGCCGCTGGTCACGCCGGCATCGGACAGGCGCTCGATGAAGTCCCATGCCCAGTGTTCCTCAGATATATCGCCGAAGGTTTGGATCGTATCTGCTTCCGACAGAGCGGAGAATTGGTTTCCATTGGTGTAACGGACCCAGACGCCCTGTCCACGATAATTGCCTCCCGACACAGACCATGCCAGGCGCGGGGAGATCGCCTGCGGCGCGCTAAAGATCGAAACTGCATCCACATAAACGTCTGCACTGCCGCTTCGCCAGAAATTGAACATTAAGAACGGATCCTGCGAAGTCGGCGAGAATGTGAAGCTCACGGCAAATTCCTGATATTGGTTGGGCGCCGTAAAATCGATCCCGCGCAGGCTCACCGGTCCGTATTCCGTATCACCTCCCAGGACGGAGATACGAGCTACTTCGCTATTTGAAGAATTGTTATTCACTTTCAACCGAAAGTAAGCCACAAAGGGTGTATCTTGGATAAAGGCCGTATCCCACACCCAGGCCTGGGATTCACCATTACCCGGCGAGAGACGGTAGGCAGTGCCACCCCAGGCCGCCGGGTCGTTCACCCGTTCGCCATTTCCCCACAGTTTTTCAAATGTCCCATATGTATCGTCTGCCAGCCATCCCAGGCTGAACTGTGCATGCGGAAGCCCTCCCCCATTCAGATGATAGAGGATCACTTCGGCCCGGGTCGTACTCATCTGTGCCGAGCCGAGTTCATACAAAGGAGCTGCGGAGCCAAGGTAGATGGCATCGCTGACTGTTAGAGTACGATTGAAGGTGTCCCGTGTTTTTACATACACATCGCGCCAGCCCGCACCGCTGGCAAGCGTCCATGACTTATTGGCATTGTAGGGTTCCCAGGCTGCCCCGGCGAAAAGGGCGTTGTTGCTGACCATCATCTGGGTCGCGGGTACTAACCCTGCAAAGCCTGCCCCAGGCAAGCGATCGTAAATATACAGGTTCACATTCGGATTCGAAGTTGAAAGGGCTTCATTTTCAATGATCACAGGTGCATAAACAGCGTCATTACCGAAATCCTGGGTGACATAACCACGCCCATCGCTGTCGCGCCGATAGTAACCCAGTCCAATCTCACGTGAGTTTGGATCGAGCAAATTGCCGCGATGTCCGGGGCTGTCCATCCAGCCCCGGATCGCATCTTCCGGGCTCAGGTAGTCACAGTACGCGTTTTCTGCGCCGGCAAGGCCCAGGTAGCCAAAGAACAGGGCGCGATCATCGGCCCAATTGCCCTGTGTATCCTGGTGACCACAATAGGGCGGGCGGTTCTCGGTGGAGTCCCAGGAAAACCAGCGCGCAGCATGAGTCAGCTGGCGGTTCCAGCGCAAGGGCGGGATGCCATGATTTCGGCGTTGCAGGTTGCCCAGATATACGGCTTGTGCTTCGTTATACAGAAGTGCTGGCGTTTGGGCAAGAGGGTCGTATCCGACCAGGGCAACACCCGTCCCAGCCAAAAACTCACCTGCTTCATCCTGATTCGTTTGCGCTTCAGCTGTATTGATAGCCACCATAGAAAAGATGGTGATGAATACCGCAGCCTTTATGGCAAATTCCCAACGATGCATAACCTTCATAGATACCCTCCAACCCAAAGGATTTCCACCTGCAAACATTGTAGCAGTTTGAAAGAATCAATACAACCACCAATTACACTGCATTCTATACACAGAGGAAGAGAACCCGCCATTCACAACACGGCCAGCGCCCAGCGCTTCAGGTGTGACGCTATAATAGACCCCATGCTCACCTCCAACTTCCAGAACTCCGGCCTGCGCCAGAAGGTGGACCAGCTCATGGACATCCTCTGGGCGGGCGGCGTCAACAACCCGATGGATTCCATCGAGCAGTTGTCGTATTTGATCTTCCTGCGGCTGATGTCGGAGCGGGATGAGGAATATGCCGCCCTCAGCAAAAAGTACAGTCGCATCTTTAGCGGCGAGTGGGCCAAGTACCAGTGGGGCAACTTCGTCACCCTGGCCGGCGACCCGCTCTTCGACGCCGTGCGCAGCGCCATCGAGAAGCTGCACGAGCTGCCCGGCATGTCCGAGACCGGCAGGCTGCTCTTCAACCGGGCCACGCTCAAGATCTACGACCGCCCCACCCTGCGGGCCGTCATCCAGGTCATCAACGACATGGATCTGGGCGAGCACGAGGGCAACGACCTGAAGGGCGACATGTACGAGTACCTGCTCAGCAAGTTGAGCACCTCGGGCACCAACGGCCAGTTCCGCACGCCGCGCCACATCATCGACCTGATCGTCGCCCTGGTGGACCCACAACCCGGCGAGAGCATCGCCGACCCGGCCTGCGGCACCGCCGGGTTCCTCGTCTCGGCCTTCAACCACATCAAGCGCGGCCACACCAGCCAGGCCGAGCTCAGCCGGGGCCGGGCCACCGGCGACCTGCTGACTACGGCGCAGTGGACGTTCATCGAAAACCGGGCCTTCACCGGCTACGACAACGACGCCAACATGGTCAAGATCGCCATCCTCAACCTGTACCTGCACAAGCTGGAGAAGGCCGATATCCGCTTCCACAACCCGCTGACCGCCGGCATCGGCAGCCCCTACCCCGGCCGGACCTTCGACGTGATCCTGGCCAACCCGCCCTTTGCGGGCAAGATCCAGCAGGAGAGCATCCTGGCCGACCTCAACCTGAGCACCCGTTCCACCGAGCTGTTGTTCGTCAAGTGGTTCCTCGACCACCTCTCGCCCCGGGGGCGGGCCGGCATCATCGTCCCAATCGGCGTGCTCTTCGGCGGCACCAATGCCGCCATCAAAGTCCGCGAGCTGCTCATAAACGAATACGGCCTGCAGGCCGTCATCAACCTGCCCTCCGGCGTCTTCAAACCCTACTCCGGCGTGGGAACGGCTATTTTGATCCTGGATCGCTCGACCCCCACCGCCCTGACGGGCACCTCCCCCAAAGCCGACGAACCCCAGTCGGATTTGGGGGAGGCCGGGAGGGGGTCACGGTCCATCTGGTTCTACGACCTCACCGCCGACGGCTTCAGCCTCGACGACAAACGCACGCCCACCGAAGCCAGCGATCTGCCCGATGTGCTCGCCAAGTGGCCCGGCCGTGACGAAGGCCCGAACAGCTACCGCGTGCC
>DASUOS010000027.1:0-9820 GCA_036276515.1 Anaerolineales bacterium
CGCAAGGATACCACCGCGGCTGGAGAGCGTCAAGCGGAATTATGTCGAAAGCCGCGGACCCCGCTTGAGGAACAGGACAAAGCCGATCAGACGCAGTCCGGCGCTCAACCACAGTGCCCCGCCCAGGCCAATGTAGGTGGCGAGCCAGGTTCCCAGCAGGGGCGCCAGGATTGTGGAAAGATACTGCATGGACTGCGCCATAGAGACAAACGTTGCACTATATTCCGCCGGGACCGTTTTCATCAACTCATCGAAGAAAACGAGGTCGAGGCCGCCCTGGAAGAAACCGGCAATTCCTGCATACACGATGATCCATTCCACGCGTGGGGTGGCCGCACTCAGGGCGGGATAGAGGACCATGCCAAAGGTTGTCGCCAGGAGGACCAGGCGTCCGCCGAAGCGTCGCGAGACCCGCGGCCAGAGGTAATATCCCACCAGCATGACAATAGTCATTGTCATGCTGATCACGCCGATCTGGGCATCCGTAGCACGCACTTCTCGGACGAGGAACAGAGGCATGATCGGTGTACTGAGCATGACGGCTGAAAAATAAACGAAGCGCTTCGAAGCAAATGACAGGAAGACAGGATTAGCCCGCAGCAATGTCAAATAATTCTGCACTCCCTGGCGCGGGTTTGCGCTCGTTGCCAACGGCGGCGCGAGACTATCGGGAATGGTGATTTTCCTGGAAAAATAAAAACTAAAAAAACCGCCCAGCGATAGAACCATGAACATGATGGCATAGTTGACCGGGAAATCGATCAGGTTGATCACCCGGGTGACAATAAAGGTGCCAATGACGCCGGTCAGGCCGAATATCGTCCACCGGCGGCTGAGAAGGGCGTAACGTCCCGCCGGCCCTGCCACAGCATTCATGACAACAGAGAAGGCTACGGCCAGCGCGGTTTGGGGGAGTGTGGCAAACGCCCAGATGGCGAGTGTGGCGATAATGACCAGTTGTTCCGACACCATCAGGGTCAGGATACCGGTCAGCGCGTAACAAAGGATGACCAGCAGGCGCGACAGGCTGTACCAGGGCACAATGTTGCGCCTCGTCTGGAGAAAACGCCCGACAAAGATCGCCAGAACAAGCCCGGTCACCCCCGGCATGGAAGATAGCAGGCCCACCTGGAAATTGGTCGCTCCCAGACGCGTCAGGAAGACCGGTAAAAAGGGAGCGGCAACGTTCGAAATACTGACGCCGATGGCGTCGATCTGGACATATCTGAAGTTTTGTTTCTGGAGTTTAAGATCCTGCCCGGTCAGTTCGGTATCCATACAGGAGAGGATTATAAACGCTCACCGGGTAAAATTAATTCATGATCGAAATCAGACCCATCACCCCGGAAGAATGGACGACCGCCAAGCGGGTTGTCTATCGCGTCGCTTATCTCATTTTCCCGAGCAACCGCACTCTTGAGGAATTCATGGCCTATCACGAATCGATCCATGAGTTAAAGGACATGGATGACATTCAGAAGAGCTATTTCGATAACGGTGGAACTTTCCTTGGCATGTTCGACGATGGCGAGATGATCTGCACCGGCGCCCTGCGCAGAATGGATGATGAGACCTGTGAGCTCAAACGCCTTTGGCTGCTGCATGACCACCACGGCCGAGGGCTGGGCTACAGGATGTTGAATGAACTGTTATCCATTGCCAGGACAATGGGATATAAACGCGTCCGCCTCGAAACAGATCCTATAGCGCAGAGCCGGGCATTGGAATTCTACAAACAGGCCGGCTTCTACGAGATCCCTGGTTATTCCGGCCGGAATGACGAGGTGGCGATGGAAATAGCGCTCAACCAACCTGGCAATTGATCGAACAACGTTTTCATTACATCTCTGGCCCTCCGATTAAAAATTTCGATATCACCATAGGCCTCCCCGCCCTGTTCGCTGACCATGTCACTGACGCCACGCAGGATTAACAGCCGGGCGTTGTTCTTGCGAGCCACCCAGGCCAATGCCGCCGATTCCCAGTCTGCAGCAATGGCGCCATTGGCCTTAAGGAATGGGATCTTGTCGGGAGGCAGGTCGCTGTCGGCGGAGGCGAGGGTCCCGCGCCGGACGGGATACGGATACGGTTCCGCGAGCCAGCTCAGGTCGAGGGTGGAGGCGTAGTACGTGGAAATATCCAGATCCCCCATCAATTCCACGATGTCGTACACAAATGTTTTTTCCACCAGGATTACATCTCCCTGACGGACGGTCCCTTCGAAGCCGCCGCACGTTCCCAGATTGACCACCAGGTCAGGTGCCTCGTGGTCGATCACATACTGCATCATGCCTGCCGAAGCGATCTTGCCCCAGCCGGCGTGAAAGAGTTTCAGGTTCCACTTCTCAAGTGTCAGGTTGGTGGATTCACCGTATGGAGATTTCTGAATCGAAACATCAGGGAATAGAACTTTAAAGCCCTCCCACTCGGCAAGGGCGGAGATCAGGACAACGATTCTCATTTAATACCATCCATGTGATTTCGTTTTTATAGCATTTCAGATTATAACGGTCAAATTTTATGCTATATAATCATGCCATGCCACAGTGGCTCGATACCACCATCGGTAAGGTCCGCATCGAAAAGCAAATCGCAAAGGGAGGAATGGCAGAGGTCTATCTGGGAACGCATCTTACACTGGATAGACCTGTTGCAATCAAGGTTCTCCACAGTTTCGTCGAAGAAGACGATGAGATGAAGGCGCGTTTCCAGCGGGAGGCGCGGGTGGTCGCCGCGCTGCGCCATCCGAATATCGTCCAGATCTTCGACTTTGATACCGCCGATGGACACCCGTACATCGCCATGGAATACGTCCGGGGTCCCTCGTTGGCCGCCTACCTGCGAAAGCTGCACACGAACAACGAACGGATGCAGCCCGTCCACGTAGCCCGTCTCATAAGTAAGCTTGCCAGTGCGCTCGACTATGCTCACGAACAGGGAGTGATCCACCGGGATATCAAGCCGGGCAATATCCTCCTGCACACCCGGGCCGGTGGTTCGCGGTCCATGTTCACCGACCAGATCGAGCCGATCATCACCGACTTTGGCCTGGTGCGTATCGTCCACGCCACCACCCACACCGCCTCGGGGCTTGTCAGCGGCACACCTGCCTATATTTCACCCGAACAGGCCCAGGGCCTCAGCACGGACCACCGCACCGACATCTATTCCCTGGGGGTGATCCTGTACGAGATCCTGGCCGGGCGGGTCCCGTTCGAAGCCGAGACCACCTGGAGTGTGATCTACAAACACATCCACGAGAGTCCTCCACCCGTTCCCAATACCCAGCCTGCCGTCCAGGAGATCCTCAACCAGGCACTCGCCAAGAACCCCGATGACAGGTACCAGACCTGTCAGGATCTGGCTTTGGAATACCGGAACGCGGTGGGGGTGATCTCCGAAGCAGAGACCCTCCAATTTAGCTCACTGCCACCTGCGCCCAGCCCCGCTCAGGAAAGGCATCCGCCGGCACCCGCTCCCGAAACGCGAGCCGAAAGGCGAGTCGAGAGGCGAGCACCGAACCGCGGACGCAGTCTGATCCCATTTACCGTCGCAGGACTGCTTGTCTTTGTACTTTTGATAGCAGGGATGATGCAGCTATTCGACTCCCGCCTGGCTGCTGAAACCCCCAACGCGACATCACCTTCCATGGTCCACCTGGAAACGCCTGGACAAAATGTCGATCCCGGGATCGTTCCGGTGACCGAATTCGATCCGGTCGGCGTTCTGCGCTTCCAGGACGGCACGGCTCCTGCCGACCAGATCACGCTTTCCACGTCCAGCCTGCCGCTGCCGCCGGAGAGAACCCAGTATGAAGCCTGGCTAATCGAGGACGATGGCGAGCAGAGAGTGTCGCTTGGACGCCTCGACTTCGACGCCCAAGGCCGGGGTTCGCTCACCTTTGTCGATCCGCAGGGACGGAACCTGCTGGGAATGTATCACGGGCTGGAGATTACTGTCGAGCCGGATCCGGATAACAACCCGATCCCCTCCAACATCATTGTTTCCTCTGCCAGCCTGCCTCCCGGTGGATTTACGCACGTGCGCCACCTGCTGTATTCCTTTAGCGCCACTCCCAGCCAGGTCGGTTTTGTTCATGGCCTGAACACGAACACGCGGCTCCTTCAGCAGATTGCAGAGCTTATGCTGGATTCCTACCAGTCTGGAAACGAGGCATTGGTCCGGTCACAGGCGGAGGGAATGGTCAATGTGATCGTTGGCGGGCAGAGCCCTGACCACAAAGACTGGGACAACAATGGGACGCTCAACAATCCTGGCGACGGGTTTGGCCTGCTGTTGAATGGTGACAACGAAGGCTATATCCAGGGCACATTCACCCACGCCAACCTGTCCCTGACGTCGCCGGATGCCACCGAGAACATGCGGGTCCATGGTGAGCATGTGAAGGTCGCCGCGGCCAACATCGCCAAATGGACACCGACACTACGCGACCAGCTCATCCTCATCCATCAAACGCCATTCGGTCCAGAAATGGAAGGGATGATCCGCAACGCGGTTGCGCTGGCCAACCAGATCCAGAACGGGTTCGACGTCAATGGGAATGAAAACATCGAGCCCATCCCCGACGAAGGCGGCGCAGCGACCGCCTATGAGCATGCCTACTACATGGCCGATATATTGATTCCCGCAATGCCGAATGGCACACCGGCACCATAGTCGATCCTCCGTTTTCCAGATCGATTGTTATTCATACATAAATCCAAACTGGCTTTGTGGGAGGGCTGCTTTCATCGGCATGACCACGATCCGCCCGTCTTCATTCCATGAAGGATAGTAATCAAGGTTGATTTCATAGGGCCCGAAGACAGGGTCGTATACATTTGGTCGGTTGGCAAGTGGAAAGTTCACCTCCTTGAACACGAAGATGAATTTCTCGGCGAGAGCGGGATCATGGACGACGTTCGTAAATTCATTGCTGTCTATCAGACCCCTTGCCTCCGGGGACAAATAAAAAGGTGTCTCCCGATTTGCCAGTAGATACTTCCGCAGCTCCTGAGGACGATCGGTGGAGGCGCTGGCTGGAATCGATTGGGCGGCAGCATGGAGCCAGTTGTAATTGATCAACAGGGCAGATACCAACCCGGCAACAAAGATTGTCCTCGCAACGAGGCTCGATTGGAACGGTCTTGAATTCCAGACAGCGCTAAGGCCTTTTGCGCAGAGGATGGCAAGGAAAGGGAAAAGCAGGAGGTAATTCCGTACCATCAACACTTGCTGCTGGCTCATATAAGGAATGAAGAGGACTGGAACCGATAAAAAGACCCAGGTTTCGACTGCCTTCCAATTCCATTTGAGAAGGAAATAGAGTCCAACAGGGACGAATACAGAAAACAATGCCGAAAGCCAAATAGAGTTGGAGAAAAAAACACCGAAAAGGTATACAAATAAGAGAGAGAGATGCTCCCACCCGCGGTGGACCGTGTAGCCCATATCCCCGCTCCGATAATGATTGATTTCAAATTGGATATCCTCGATCATCCGGCCTGTATCCAGCAGCGCGCCGGGCGTAATGATCAGGAAGGTCAAAGAGAAGGCGGCTGCCAGACCCAGAAATAAAGTCAAGGTACTGCTCCATTTTGCACCTGCATCCCTCAATAGTTTATATCCGCCTATAAACACAGGAACAAGGAAAAGTCCACCGAAATATTTCGTTCCACAAGCCATGCCTGCCGCGATGGCAGCCGCGATCAGCCATATATATCTTCGTCGGCCATAAGAGTGAAGGGCGATAAATACAAGCAAAAGGGTAAGAATGCCAAATTGCATCAGGATGGAATCCGGGGCAATCCAGCGGGCATGATAGGCAAATTCCCAGGACGACGCCAGAATTGCTGAACTCAGCAGTGCCTGTGGCCACTGCTTCGTCCAGATATAGACCAGCAGATATATCCATAAAAGGGATAGTGAAGTAATCCCTAAAAACAGCATCCGGGCGCGCGGCCTGAACACCTCGCTTGCTTCCTTCCCCCACAATCTTTGCGACATGACGTCCCGAAACGTGGATCGGTCTGATACATACGTGCTAATGATTTCCGGGGATACACTCAGCACCGTCAGATCGTAAATCATGGACGGATAGTTATACCAGCCGGGCAAGAGGGTTCCTTCGGGAATACTGTCACGAAGGGATCGGAACAGTTTGTTTTCGTCCCAGTGACTAAAATCCATCCCGATTGCCCCGGTATAGATGCTGAAAATCCAGATGGAAAGGAAAAGTATGTGATAAACAACTGGGCGTTGTTCTTGAAACAAGATCTGATTCCGCTTCAATATTGACCTTTGAAAGAAACGCAAATGGGTAGATTCGTTCATAGTGTTTGGAACGGATAGCTTCACAAACGAGTTCGAATTGCTTTATTGTACTGTGCTGCCAATTTGCAATAGTATACACAAAACACGAAGGCTCCCGGCAGTCTTGCACTATAATTTTCTCATGACAACCAAACAGCCAAACTCCAGGATGTGTTTTATTTGCGGGCTGGAAAACCCGGTGGGTTTACATCTCCATATTTACGAAACTGAGCCCGGTGTTGTCGAGTCGACGTACTTTGCGCCGGACCACTTTCAGGGGTATCCCGGTGTATTGCACGGCGGCATTGTCGGGGCGATCATCGATGAGATCTCCGGCCGCGCCCACATGGGCAGTGACCCGGCAAGCCCGCGCTTTATGTTTACTGCCAAACTCGAAGTGAAATACCGCAGGAATGTGCCGGTTGGAAAACAGTTGAGAATCATCGGCAGGGCGGGCAAATCCAGAGCCCGGTCCGCTGAGGCCTGGGCCGGGATCTACGATGCGGAGACAAACGAACTGCTCGCCGAAGGGACCACACTTTTGATCGATGTTCCAGCAGATCAGTTTGACAAATCCCGCCTGGATGAGCTGGGCTGGAAGGTGTATCCGGAATAACCTGTAGGGACGACCATCTGGTCGTCCGTACCGGTTATTGCATGTTACCTTTTGCCCGCCTCCTGCAACATAATAGCGTGCGCACAACACTGGAGGTGCATGACTACCCTAATGACAACGCAGACCCAAGAATTGGATGAGAACGATCTGGCGCAGCAAGCCGTTCACGATGTGGAGGCGTTTGCCGAGCTGTATCGCCGAAACCTGACGCGCGTCTACCGCTATCACATGGCGCATGTGGGCAATGCAAAGGACGCCGAAGACCTGACGTCCCAGACGTTTATGGCCGCGCTGGAGGGCATCCACTCGTTTCGCGGCAGCGGCTCCTTCGGGGCGTGGATCATCGGGATCGCCTCCAGGAAGCGGCTGATGTTCTTCCGCGGCAGCCGGCCGGAGATCCCACTGGACGCGGCGCTCAACCATCCCAGCCCGGGCATGCCCACCGACCAGGCAGCCCACCAGCGCCTGCAGCTCGAGTCCGTTTCCCGCGCCCTGCGGCAGATCTCGGCTGAGCGAGCCGAAGCACTCATCCTGACCTATTTCGGCGGCCTGACCCAGGCAGAAGCCGGGCGAGTCCTCAACAAAACCGAAGCCGCCGTCAAAATGCTCGTCGCCCGCGGACTCCAGGACCTGCGCGAGCGTACCTCCCTGGCATTGGAGGTGGAATTATGAACGATCCATTTACAAATCAACCCAAACGAGACGATGAAGCCATTTCCCGCAAACTGAAACAAGTTGCGGAACAAACCCAGGCCAACATCCAGTTTGCCGCAGAGCTTGAGGAAACACTTCGCAGCGCACACCGCCCCAGAACGGGTTGGTTTGCAGCGATGTTTCCCCAAGTCACACCCACCTTGCGCTGGGTGGCGTTGCTGGTATTGCTGGCTGTGGTATTGAGCTGGAGCATCAGGTCATTGATCCCCGCGCCTCAACCTGCGAACGATTCGACGCCGGTCACACCCGTCCTGGGCACACCTTCTCCTGAAGCTGAAGTGCCTCCTGAGATTAACAGCACACCGGTCCCGCAGGAGGGCGGATTTGACTGGCGGCAGACCAAGCTGTACCTGTCGGTCCCGCTGCCTGTATCACCTGCAGAGGCAAAAATCTACGAGCTCAAGGTTGAAGAACCGGCGACCATCGAAACGGCCCTGGAACTGGCCAGCCGGTTTGGCATTCAGGGCGAGGTCTATCAACTCCCGGGCAGAGTACCCGGTACATTTGGCTATATGGTAACCGATGGCAAACAGCGGCTGTACGTGCAGTCCAATTTGAAGTTCGATTACTACGCCGACTACGGAACCTATTCCTTCATGAGCGGGAACAAGGCTATTACCGTCGAGCAGGCGGCGCCGCTGGTCGATGCCTTCCTGAAAGCCCACGGACTCGATTTAGCCTACCAGCTTGTCGATCCCCAGATCAACCCCGGATTGTTTTATGTCCTGCCCCTTTCACCGGATGGGATACCCGTCTACCATGATTACAACATCCCTGCCCGCCTTGAGGTCACGATCGATGAAAGTGGACAAGTCATCCTGATGACCTCCTATCAGGTCGCATTCGAGGAAACCGGCACATTTGGCATTCGCAGCGTGGAGGATGCATTCCAGCAGGTGCTCGGCCAGTCCAATGGAATGCAGAACGGAATCCTGGAAATCATGCGCTCCGCAGGACGGCCTGAAATGGGTTTCTGGTCGCGGACGTATCCCGACAACCACCTTCTCACCCTTTATGGGCAGCCGGCATTCTATTCCTCGGCACAGCCTGGCGGTGCTCCCTTCATTGGCATCGGCCAATTCACAGCCACCGGGGATACGACCGGGATCGAATCTATTGATCGAACTACATACATCGAGGCAACCGGCCAGTTCATCCTGGAGAATGGCATCCGCAAATTCAATGTCGAATCCTGGAAAGTTGCAGATCAGGCCGAATCGTATCTCTCAGGAACGCTGCGCCAGGACGGCGACCGGGTGATCCTCACGGCCGATGATGGCAGTGGAGAGTACATCATCCCGGATGCCCCCGCCGACCTGCCCCTGGAAACCAAAATTCCGGATGAATTTCTGGCTGTTAGCGGCTTCGTGGTCGACGGCCGTGTCGAGTGGAATTCGATCCAATATTCCCCGTCTGGCTCTGGAGGCGGAGGCGGCGGAGGCAGCGGGGCGGGGTTTTACCAACTAAACTTAAGCGGTACACCTGTGCCCTTTTCGGAACCGGCCTCGCAGCCTGCCCCAGGTCTGGGTGCAAACATTTACACGGTCATGGAAGGCGATACTCTGGCAGCCATTGCCTCGACCTATGGGATCAGCATCGACGAGTTACTGCAAGCCAATGGCCTGACCGAACCGGTCATCTCCGTCGACCAGCAGCTCATCATTCCCCCGCCGGGTTCCCACACTTCGAACCCGCTCGTCAGAACGAAACTGGAGAATCTGCGCGGCCTCTTTACCGTCACCATCTACCGGCAGGCAGATGGAACCGAGAGCAAAGAATATAGTTTCATCGGCAAGGATGGAGAGACAAACTACTTCTTTGTCCTCAACGGCGATAGCCTGGCGGAGCTTGAGAAATATCATCACCGCCCCTTGAACGTCTGGGTAACCATCCAGAGCGCCGATAGCTTTGGGAACCTGGTTGCCAGGCTGGACCGGGTGGAGGTTCCCTTCCCGGACCTGCAGTTCCAGATCCTGCGCGGCACACAACGCACGGAAGTCATCGATGGTCAGCCTGTGGAGTTGTTTACCACGGAAGACGGTACAACGTACGTAGAGCTCTCTCCCAGCGGGGATATCGGTTCTTCGATCATGGGTACGCCTGGAGATATTGTGTTACACGAGGCTCTGACGATCCCCGATGAGACCTATGGCGGCTATCCCACCATTCGTATCTTCA
>DASUOS010000028.1:0-6625 GCA_036276515.1 Anaerolineales bacterium
TCCCATTGCAAACAGGCTAAGGGCCAGCGCCGCCAGCCGGGGACGAAATGCGCGCTTCGCCAGGAAGACTTCCACGAGCATGGAGGCGAACCAGGCGGTATGCAGGGCCACGATCCGGTTGTAGGTCTCGGGGGTGTGCTCACGCCCGCCGCGCCGCAGGATGCGCTGCTCGTTGCGTCTGCTCAGGCGCAATTCGAACAGGCGCTGCACGGCCAGAGCGGCGACGAAGGCGGCAAACCACAGGCGGGTTACCACTGCAGCAGCACCATCTCGGCGCTGAAGGCCGGTCCCATCGCCATCAGCAGTCCATACGCACCCGGCTCAGGCTGTGCGCGTTCCATGAATGTATTCAGCACCTGCAGGACGGAGGCCGACGAGATGTTCCCGGCTTCGGCCAGGCATTCCCAGCTCAGGGCCAGCGCATCGGCGGGCAGTCTGAGCCCTTCTTCGAGCGCCTCGATCACTTTGGGTCCGCCCGGGTGGACCAGCCAGTGGTCGATATCCGGGATGGCCAGGCCGTGCCTGCCGAGGAAGTCTTCCAGGCTTGGCCGCACTTCGGACTGCGCCAGCGCGGCTATGTCGGCGCTGAGCATCACTTTGAAGCCGCTGTTCGTCACATCCCAACCCATGATGTGCTCGGTCCCGGGGAAGAACTGCGACTGCGAATCGATCACCCGCGGCAGGCCGGCCTGCGCCAGGGGGTGGTCAGCGCCGGTCATCAGAACCGCCGCGGCTCCGTCGCCGAACAGTCCGCTGGCGACGAGGTTGGCCAGCGACAGGTCATCGCGCTGGATGGTCAGGCTGCACAGCTCGACGGCGAACAGGATGACCGCCTCATCCGGGTGCCCCTGCAGGTAGTCGGCTGTGCGGGCGATGCCCGCCGCGCCGCCCAGGCAGCCCAGCCCGAAGAGCGGCAGGCGCTTCATCCGCGGAGAAAAGGGGATGCGGTTCATCAGCCGGGCGTCGAGGGCCGGGACGGCGATGCCCGTGGTAGAGACGACCGACAGCTGGTCGATCTCCCCGGGGCTGATCCCGGCCTGGTCCAGCAGGCCGCAGATCGTCCGCTCGCCCAGCTCGAGCGCCGTTTCGATGTAGGCGTTGTTGCGCTCCTCAAAGGTCGCCGGCTGTTTATAGCGCTCGAGCGGCCAGGACAGGTAGCGTCCCTGCACCCGGACGTTGGTGTAGAACTGCTCGAGGGGCTTGACGATGGAAGCCCGCTGCTTGCTCCATTCTTCCTGTGCTGCGGCGAGCAGCGTGCCCTGGGGATAATAATGCTCCGGGAAGCCGGTCTGGGTGGAAATGATAAAAGGCATTCAACTCTCTTTCTGGAAATTGTCTGAAAAATACTGTTTCGTCATTACCCCGGCGTAAGCTGCCGGGGTTACCCCGGTGGCGGTCACCTCCCTGGCAGCCTGGCATGGGACGTCTGCCTGTGTTTTCGACGTTACTATAAAATACGATGGGATGGATAAGATATGATGACCCCGAACCATGGAGAAGCCAAGCGGAATACAGCCTGGCCTGTATCTTTGGAGCCACTTTGGCGCGTTATAGGACGTCCAATATGGGGAGAGCCTGGGGAGCCGGTTTTAGGGAGGACAATCAACGTCGTAGCTTTCGATCGTCCAGGTCATCCCGATCCGTGCCCGGAAGGGGATGCGGATGTTGCTGGGGCCGAAATCAACCAGCATCGTGCCTTTGGCCCAGGTGTCATACCAGAACAGCTTGTACTTCCGGAAGACTCCAGGGGGCGCGTACATCGGCACTTCGGCCGTGACCGTAGCCATCTGGCCCTGGCTGAAGCCCAGCGAGTGCTCGGCCTTGAAGGCGGCCGTCCCCGGGTGGAAGGTCAGCTCGGGGCCCTCCTGGAACTGGACTTCCTTGAAGTAGATCAGCTCGATGGGCTCGCTGCCCTCGGGGGGCAGGTCCCCGGCGCAGTTGTCCCGATCGATGATCCGGGATTCGTAGCTGCTGAGGATCTGGGTGAGATCCGGGTTGCTGTCGACCACCCAGGCGTCGCGCACGTTGTTGGAGGTGGAGAACGTGGGCCCCTGGGGCGTGTCGGCCAGCCGACTGTCGCGGGCGAAGAACCCGGTCAGGGAGGGCAACGCCGCCGTCCCCTCCAGCCGGTAGGTCTGGACCGGCACATTGATGGCCACATTCTTAGCGGAGTCCCTGTAGGTCGCATAGAGCCGGATCTCATGTGGGTAGCGTCCCACCCGCTGCGGGAGGACGACGAGGTGGTAGGTCTTGCGCGGCTCGTTGTCGTTCAGGGCCAGGGATGCGCCTGGCTCGAGGCCGCTGAAATTGCCCCAGAGATAGGTCGTCTTGTTGCGCATCCAGAGCAAGTCGAAGCCGGCGCGGTCCTGCTCGAACTCGACCGCTGCCGAGCAGCGGGTGAGCTCGACCTCGTTGGGCGCGGTCAGCTCGAAATAGCCCTCCCGATCTTCCTCCTCCGACGAGAGCCGGCCGCTGCGAGTGATGTAGCGGGCGATCTCCTCGTCCCCCTTGTATAAGAGCACCAGGAAGTCATTGCCTGAGGAATTGTTCTTCGGGGTGATATGCCCGGCCAGGCGGATCTGCTCCGGGGGGTTGAAGGCGCACTCGACCAGTTTTTCGGGGTCCAGGACCACGAAGATGGCGGCCGCCAGCAGGGCAATGAACAGGAACGGCACGAGGCAGCCCTTCAGGTCACGGTTCCTGTTGAAAGTGAGCGACAGGACGACGAGCACGACAAGAAAAAAAAGGCCGATCAGGAGAAGAATGAATAGTTTGAAGAATTGAGACTCGAACATTTCCGCCTCTTACCGGGCAATTCTAGCACTCGTTTCCTGCGTAGACCAGTTGGAAAACATCCTCGCAAGGCTTGTACCGTCCCCTTCGACCCTGGATACAACCCTGCATCCCCATTCTTTTGGAAACTGACAGATGATAACGAATGAATGCTGAAATCATATCGTATTTCCGCCCTTTTTTCATGTATCGTTTGTCACGGAACCGGATATATCTTATCCTGAGACGCGGCCGGGCTCCCGCGCCGCTCCGGGCATACCGGCTCCGCGTATAACGGAGAGCGGGAACCCCTCACCCGATAACAGTTCCTGGAGACGGGCGATTTCCTATTCGTCAAGACCCAGCCGCCTGAGCAGCTCATCATTCTTTGGAAAGATCACCCGGTTCTTCTTTTTGGAATAGTCCAGGCCGGTCTCTTTTGCCAGGAGCTCGGCCAGCTCGTAGACGTCGGCTTCGTATTTATCGAGCGGAGTGGAGATCATGACGGTCTCGGGGTCGATGTGGATGCCCAGGCGGGACTGGAGCCTGGCAAAGCCGGTCGAGCCGTCGAAGATGGGGAATCCCTGGTAGAAGCCAAGCAGGCGGGAGGGCTCGAGCATGCGGGACAGGTGTTCCTCCGGCAGGGGGAGAGTGCCGGGGTTCGAGGTGAGGAAGTCCACGGCCTGGCGGATGAGCGGCTCACGCTCCTCATAGTCCAGCTCGTCGGTGGAATAGCGGTTGTAGAAGGCCGCCAGCTTCGAGGGGTCCCAGTAGAAGGTGATGTCGTTCTGCGACTCGACCACCGGCCGCTCGTCGAAGTAGGGGGAGTAGGGAATCTGCAGGATGCGCAATGCCGGGACCAGGGTGCTGGTGTTGGTGGACATCTGCAGCTCCACCTCGTCGCCGTGCAGGCCGCGGGTCTGGTCGTAGATCAGGGTCCCATCCCGGCCGGAGACGAAGGTCTGGTCTTGGAGGCGCAGGCCGCGCAGGTCGGAGTCAAAGATCAGGTGTTTGGAAGCGAGTTCGATCCCGAAGCGCATTGCCTACCATACGCTCCTTTTACTTGATACCCAGCCTGCCTCTGACAAATTCCCGAATCCGTCTGGCTGACATAAGAGCTTCCTCAGCCAGTTCCACCGGAGCAGTGGCACCAGGATACCGAATTGCAACCGCATACCCCTCCAGGCTGCTTATTTCTTCCGCTATCTTCGTAAATTCCTGATCAACGGATATACACAAAGATAGAAGATCGGCCAGGATATGTGTCCGCTCAAAACGAATCAAGTGATCTGTCAGGAAAGCTTTGAGATACTTTTCAGCACACTGTTGGCAATGGAAAGAGGCAGTGTCGGAAAACGGCGTTTCCCCAGAATGAAGGAGCAGGTCCGCGCTAAAAAAAACGTTGTCAGCCTTGGTGACCCACTCGCCGGTGACTTCGTTCATAAAGGACTCTTCCCTTCTCTGTAGCATCCACTAAAAACCAATCCCCCAGCTGCTTGCGTCTTTCGATGACGTTGTGTGAACGAACGACAATATCCAGGCCAAAGGTCAACGATGGCAATGACTTTCGGATTTCAAGCGATTTCTCGAATTCCTTCCCCTGTGGGGTATCCATGATCACCAGTAAATCCACATCGCTCCAGGCCGTCGGTTTCCCGTATGCGTGAGAGCCAAAGAGGATAATTTGCTCAGGGTCAAACTGCTCAGCAATATGCTTTGCAATTGCCTGAATGGTCCTCATTGGAATACGGTTTCTCTTATTCAGCGGAGGAACCTGGAACGGGGAAGGAGTTGCCATACAAGAATTATACGTTATTTCGCAGGAGTACGCTGATGGATATAGGAACGCATCCTCTACCACCCACTTGCCTGGAATAGCGTCTCGAACAGGGCATCTGCCTCTACTGTTGTCATCGGGCGGGAGCGGGCGTAGTCGATGAACTGCAGGGGCAACAGTTCGGTGCTGATGTGGCGGCCGTCGTAGAAGACGTGCCGGTCGATCAGCCCCTGGCGGCAGGCCTCGCACAGGCCGTACTGGTCGAAGAACAGGTTGCCCAGCCCGTAGTGGATGAAGGCGCTGTTCCAGAATTCCATGCCCTGCGGCTGGTGGGCCTGGCTGCCGCTGACGACCACCGCCCCGGCCTCGGCCATCTGGCGGAAGTCCTGCGGCTGGTCCCCCTGCGGCACATAGCTGTAATATTCGAAGTGCTGGAAGGTGGCGATGACGAGAACGCCCTCGCCGGCCAGGCGGCGGATCTCGCCCGCCATCCCATCCATGTCGCAGGCCGCGGCGCCCGGGGTTGTGTCACTCGCCTGGGCGAAGGCCCGGCCCTTGGCGTTGCAGCCGATGAAGGCAATGCGGTTGCCGTTGTGCTCGAGCAGCAGGGCTTTGCGTGCCTCACTGAGGTCGCTGCCGCCGCCATAATAAGGCCAGCCGCGCTGGCGATACAGGTCGAGGGTGTGCAGCATGGCGCCCGTGCCCCAGTCCTGGAAGTGGTCGCCGGTCAGCTCCACCACGTCGGTGCCGATGTCCTCCAACAGCTGGATGTACTCGTCGCTGCTGCAGAAGCGCATGCTTTCCTGGGTGGGGTTGGGAGGCGGGCAGTCGGCGGCGAACGGCACCTCGTTGCTGATGTGGGTGATGTCCGCTTCGAGCAGCCAGCCGCGGATATCCTCGGCCGGATAGAGCAGGCCGCGCCGCTCCATGGCGGAAGCGGTGGCCCGTACCAGGGCCGTGACGCCGGTGACGGCGACGACCGTCATCTTCTGCGGGTCGAGATTGGAGGAGGGGATCAGGAAATTGCCCCTGATCAGCGCAACCCGGTCCGGGTCGCTGATCAGGGAGATCGGGATCGTAAGCCGGTAGCTCGCCAGGTTGAAATCCCTGTGGACCGGCGAAAGACCGTCCACGGGCAGGACCTTCCCGCGCGGGTCGAGGTCTTCGAAGGGGACGATCGCCAGCGAGGGCCGCTGTGCCCAGGCCGTGTCCATGAGCTGCTCCCGCGGGACGACCTGTACATCGGCGCCCGCCGGACCCCAGTGAGCCGTGAGCATGGCATGGGTGTTCGGGTCCATGAGCAGGGGCGGGACCGAGGCCGCGCCCTGCCAGCGGGAAAGCAGCTCGTCGCCGCTCATGCCCTGCAGGAACGATGGGAAGGGAGTCACCAGGGCGTAGACCCATTGGCTGACTGTATTCTCTGTGCCCACCTCCAGGCGGATGTTCGCCTGGGCTTCCTCGCTTACGAACAGGCCCCGCAGCGGCGCCTCGAGCGCCTCGCCCATCGACGCAGAAAGGTAGGGCGGGACCCAGATGGAGACCTGCAGGGTCTCGGCGTTTGGCAGGAATGTGGCTGTAGGCAGAGCCGGGGTTGTGGGGGATGTTAATACCGGCTGTGTCATCCCGGGCTTGGGGAGATGGACAGGCGCCATGTTGGCGGGAGCCGGCGTGGCCGGTCCGGCATAGATGGATGCGCAGCTCGAAAGGAGCAGCGCACACATAAGCAGGACGAGGACAGGTTGAATACGAATGTTCACAGGATGGTTCGCAGCAGGTGCAAGTCTACCATGCAGGCATGATCCACCCGTCCTTGAATAGTAGGTCACGCTTGCCGCGAAGCGACCCCGTGGGGTAGCGTGACGACTCCTGGAAGGCTGCGTGATTATTAAAACGTCACGTCACAGACGTGACCTACGTGCTCTTGAACAGTGACTGACCTGCTCCCTAGCCCTTCATCCACCTGTGGATGAGCTCGATCTCGCCATCGCTCAACTGGAACTGGGCGTTCTTGCAGAGGGTGATCGTATTCTCCATGAGTTTTCGGGTGAGGTTGACCATATTGACAGGCAGTTCCTT
>DASUOS010000029.1:0-3872 GCA_036276515.1 Anaerolineales bacterium
AGATAATCGTCAGCGCCGAGGTCGAGCCCGCGGACGCGGTCCTGCTCGTCTCCTTTGGCGGTCAGAATTATGATGGGTACGCTGGAGAATTCACGGATGCGCTGGGTCGCGCCAAAGCCATCGAGCTTGGGCATCATGACATCCATTAACACCAGATCGATCGGCTGGTCGGAAAAAACGCTTACTGCCTGCATGCCATCCTGGGCTGTCACCACTTCATAGCCCTCGGTACGCAGGTTGGCTTCGAGCAGCCGAAGATACCGGGGCTCGTCGTCCACAATGAGTATGCGCTTTGCCATATGCTCTCCTTCACGTTATCGTGCCGCAACTCTTTGAAAATGTAGGCTGCGATGAAATTCTTACTTGCACACCATCCTACTTCTTTGGATCGTTGCGGTATTCGTTCGTTGAATTGATGGGTAATTCAATGAAAAACGTGGTTCCCTGACCGGGCGCGGATTCTGCCCAAATCTTACCACGATGTGCCTCAATTATCTGCTTGCAGATGTAAAGTCCCAGGCCGGTGCCGGTAATGGTCTTCTCGCTGCGCACGCGGTAGAAACGGTCGAAAATGAAGGGAAGCGCCTCCTTTGTAATGCCGGGACCCTGGTCTGTAAAGGAGATGACCACATTATTTCCCACCTGGCTGAGCAGGACCACAATCGGCGCACTCGGCGCATACTTGATGGCATTAGTAAACAGGTTTTCAAAGACCTGCGCCAGCCGTACACCATCCCCGTGGAAGGAGGGGACGGCATTCAAATCCATGCTTACATCGAGGTTCTTGTGACGGACGCGGATGCGAGTCACCACGTCGCGCAGGACCGCGTCCAGACGCAGGGGCTGGAAGCGCAGCTGGAGCGTCCGGCTTTGCAGGCGGGCGGACTCGAGAACATTCTCGATCAACAGGGACAGGCGGTCGGTTTCCTCATCGATGATCGTCAGAAATTCCTTCTGGGTTGCCTCGTCCCAGCTGGTGTCTTCGCGCAGCAGGCTGGTGCTATAGCCCTTGATAAATCCCAGCGGTGTGCGCAGCTCATGCGAAATGGTGCTGACGAAGTCCTCCTGCAGCTGCATCTGGCGCTTCAGGTCACGCAGCTCCGAGCTGGTCCTCCTCCAGATGTTGCGCTCGAATAAGACGGATAAAAGGATCGATGCAATTGAGGCAACCTGGATATGCTCCTCTTCGTAGGCCGGGCCTCCGAAACGGACGAACACGACGGCGCCTTTCACCATCTGGTCCATGTGCAGAGGCAGCCCCAGCAGATAGGCCTGGTGCAGACGGTCATCCATTTCCACATCCGGGCTGGGGTCCTGCAGGAGCAGGCTACCCTTGCGGAGCACCTGACTGGCGAAGGTCTCACCCCAGGCGGCATCTGCCTCGGCCGTTTTCGCGCGCCCGATCGCCCGGGCATACTTCACTTCGAGGGTCTTGTTAGAGTCGTCCAATAGATAAACCGCCACATTGTCGAAGACAAAGTTTTTCCGCAGCCCGGCCAGGAACTGCTCCAGGGCATTGCGCATATCGCCCGGTTGAGAGACGATCTGGGCCAGGCCCTGCAGGTACTCGAGTGTGGAACGATCCATCGGCATTATTTTGCCTCTGCGACGGCTAATAAGGGGAACTTGAAGCTGGAGCCGCGTCCTTCTGTGGATTGCACTTCGATCATAGAGCCATGGGCTTCGACGATCTGCCGCACCAGCGACAGCCCAAGGCCGGTCCCGCCATATTGACGGGTTGTCGACCCGTCCAGCTGGTGAAAGGGTTCGAAAATATCCTGCAGCCGGCTGGAGGGGATGCCGATCCCGGTATCGGTGACCGATACGATCACCAGGTTTTCCCCCTCGCCTTTGACGGATACGGATACGCTTCCCCCGGACGGTGTAAATTTGACCGCGTTATCGACGAGATGTCCCAGCGCCCAGGCGATCTTTTGCGAGTCTGCCTGGACGAGGGGCACCTGCTCTTCGATGACCGCCTCCAGGTGGATGCCGCGCCTGTGCGCCGCGTTGCTGTTGGACTTGACTGCCAGGTTCGCCAGGCGGCGGATGTCGACACTTTCCTGTTTGAGGGTCATTTGCCCGCGTGACGCCATGGAGATCATGATCAGGTCATCGATCAGCGTTTCGAGCCGGATCGTGGACTGCTGGCTGACCGACAATGCATGGCGCTGCTCTTCGGTGATCTTCCCCAGCGATTCGGTGATGAGCAGCTCGATGTATCCCTTAATATGCGTCAGGGGTGTGCGCAGCTCGTGGGAGATGTTCGAGATGAAATTGGCTTTTAGCTGGCTGAGCTCCGAGACGCGCTCGAGTGCCTTCTCCAGCTCGATCGTCCGCTCTGCGACGCGCCGCTCCAGTGTTCTCTTGGAGGCCTGCAGGGCGGAGCGCAGCTGGATGATCTGTTCGGTCACAGCCTGGTCGAGGTCTTCGCGGCTGATCAGCTGGAGGTCGATCAGGGCCTGCCCGAGAAGGATGGTGTTCCCATTGGCGGTCTCTTCCTGCTGGTGGTCCAGTGCCTTCTGCAGACCCTCCGCGCGGATCAGACCTTTCTGGACAAGGTATTCCCCCATACGTGGGACGAGCATCTCAGGTGTCAGGCGTTTTTGGTCAGGCATTCATAACTCTCAGGAGACCCTAAAGGTTTTCTTCGCAACTTCTAGAATATATGAAAAATCAGCACCAGGTGCTTCCACATTTTTTACCGGCCAAAAACCTTTAGAGACTGTTATTGGTGCACCCATTCTCCAGCCACCATTGTAGCGGAGGAGCGCAGGCCAGGCAACTCGCCAGGATCACAATCAAACGGATCCTGTTCGAGCACGATCAGGTCGGCGAGATGGTCCGGTGCGAGACGGCCGAGCCGGCTCTCCATGCCCGCGGCATAGGCCGGACCCAGGGTATAGCCCTCCCAGGCCTGAGCCAGGCTCAGTTTCTGTTCGGGATACCAGCCATCGGCCGAGGGGGAACCATCGGCCCGGCGGCGGGTGACCGCGGCATGCAGCCCCCGGAAAGGATTCGGCGATTCGACGGGCGCGTCCGAGCCAAGGGCCAGGCGGGCGCCGAAATCCAGCTGGGTCTTCATCGCATAGGCCAGACGCGAGCGCTCACCCCAGAACTGGTCCGCCATCAACATATCGGACGTGGCATGGATCGGCTGCATGGATGCGATCACATTCAACCGGCCGAGGCGCGGCGCATCATCCGGATGGATGATCTGCACATGCTCGATCCGATGACGGTAATGGGGCAGCCTGTTCTCGCTTTCATACGTGCGAAGCTGTTCATAGGCATTGAGAACTTCGTGGTTGGCGCGGTCGCCGATCGCATGGACCGTCAGCCCGAGCCCGACCTGCGCGGCTTTGCGGCCATGCTCGAAGAGCTCCTCGCCGTCCATGTTCAGGATGCCGCGGTTGTCGTCCTCGCCGATATAGGGCTGGAACATCGCCGCGGTGTGCGGACCCAGGGCGCCGTCCATAAATACCTTGATGTTGCCGATGCGCAGCATGTCATCGCCGAAGCCGCCGCGCAGCCCCAGCTCGAAGGCCTGGTCAAGCAGCTCCACGGGAAGATTTTTCAAGACACGCAGTTTCAGTCTGCCCTGCGCATGGAGCTGCTGCAGCGCCATGAACGAATCGCGCCGGTCGAAATCGTGGACACCGGTGAGACCCATCTGCCATAGAATCGCCTGTGCCTTTTCGATGGCACCGGCTACATCCTCGAACGTGGAGCGCGGGATCACGTGACCTACCAATTCCATGGCAGTCTCGAGCAGGATACCGGTTGCCAGGCCTTTTGTATCGCGCTGGATCTGTCCGTTCTGCGGGTCGGGTGTCTGCGCGGTGATGTTTGCCAGCTGCATGGCCTTGGTG
>DASUOS010000030.1:0-14243 GCA_036276515.1 Anaerolineales bacterium
CTCTGCATGTCCTCGCCGCCGCCCTCTCCGACCTGACAATCGGAAATCAAAAATCGGAAATCAAAAATGAACCCGATCCCCACAGTCCATGGAAGGTCGCAAGCGGCTTCCGGATCGGTGGAACCCATGGCTGAAATCGCAGGAGAGTCGCTCCAGTGAAGTTTTCCTTTGAGCACAATTCCGAGTCGATCTTCATTGACCTCACGCCGTCCGGCAAATCCTACCGTGTCAATCTGGGAGATAACACCGTCGACGTCGAAATCCTGCATGCAAGAGACGGGAAGCTGGATTTGCTCGTCGATGGCAAACGGATCACAGCCTATGTCTCCGCCGAGAATGGCAGACGCTGGGTGACTGTAAACGGCCAAACGCTTGTTTTGACAAAGTCAGCAGGCACGCGCAGCCGCGGTCATGGACATCACCATGCTGCCGGCGAGCTGACCGCTCCCATGCCCGGGCAGGTTCGGGCTGTCAACGTCCATGAAGGTGATCGAGTAACCCGGGGCCAGACACTGCTGCTGCTCGAAGCGATGAAAATGGAAATCCGGATACAATCCCCGCAGGACGGCGCAGTCAAGAAATTATTCGTACAACAGGGGCAAACCGTGGAACGGGAACAAATGCTGGTGGAAATCGCCGACACGTTGTAACGTTGGAACGTTCAAACCTGTAAACTTTCAAACGGAGTTTTCATGCCTGGAAAATATTTCGATGAGCTCGAAGTAGGGATGACCTTCAAGCACGCGCTGGGACGAACCGTCACCGAGATGGATAACGTCCTCTTTTCGGCGCTGACGATGAACACCCAGCCCCTGCACGTCAACGAGGATTTTGCCTCGAAGACCGAGTTCGGCCAGCGGCTGGTCAACGGGCTGTATACGCTTGGGCTGGTCGTCGGTCTGACGGTTTCCGAATTAACCGAGGGCACCATCATCGCCAACCTGGGATACGACAAGGTGGTACATCCCAATCCTGTCTTCCATGGCGACACGATTTACGCTGAGAGTGAGATCATCGAGAAGCGGGAATCAAAGTCGCGGCCAGAAGCGGGAATCGTCAAAATCAAATGCCGAGGCCGGAAACCAGACGGTACAATTGTGGTGGAGTTTGAACGAACAGCCATGTTCTTGAAGCGGTTGAAGGTTGAAAGTTGAAGGTCAAAGGCCTCCCTTAAACCTTAAACATTCAACGTTAAAACGGAGAATATATGCACTCCCGACGCGCCTTACTCTACATGCCCGGCGATGACCGCCGCAAGATCGAAAAAGCCACGACCCTCGGTGTGGACAGCATCTGCATGGACATGGAGGATGGCGTGGCGATGTCGCGCAAGACCGAGGCGCGGGCTGTCATTGCCCTGGCGATGAAGGAGCTGTATTTCGGCGAGGCTGAGCGCTGCATCCGCATCAACAGCATTGGGTCGGGGATGGAGTCATACGATCTGGTGGCGGCACTGGCGACAAATCCGGATGCGATCGTGGTGCCGAAGATCGAATCGGCCGACCAGGTGAAATGGGTCAGCGACCACATTGAATCCTATGAACTGTCAAGTGACCAGGTGATCGGCACCGTCCGTTTGATGGTCGGCGTCGAAACGGCCAGGGGTATCTTGAATCTGCGCAAGATCGCCGAAGCGGACCGGCGTCTGGAGGCGATCATCTTCGGAGCCGAGGACTATGCCGCCTCCATCGGAGCGCGCCGGACGAAGGAGGCGACCGAAGTGCTTTATGCACGCCAGTCGGTTGTCACAGCCTGTATCGCGAACGACCTGCAGGCCATCGACATGGTCTACATCGACTTCCACGATCTGGAGGGGCTGCGCCTTGAAGCGGAGCAGGGAGCGGGATGGGGCTTCAGCGGGAAACAAGTCATCCACCCGAACCAGGTCCTGGTGGTACAGGAGGCGTTCACGCCATCTGTTGAAGAGATCGACTACGCCAGGCGGGTCGTCGAGACGTTCGAAGCCAGCCAGCGTGAAGGCCGCGGCGCCTACGCACTCGACGGCAAAATGATCGATATGCCTCTCTTGAAAAATGCACGCAAAGTGCTGGAGCGGGCACGCGCAGCCGGCAAACAGGAATAACAGCTCACTGTGAATACAAGCGGGAGAAATCACCTTTCAAAACTGGCGGGTGAGATATGATAAAAGTCACTTAGACAAGTGCAGGAATCTTGATAAAGTCGGGGCAACATACAAATCTACATGAAAGGTAACCCTGCCATGACTCTTGCAAACTCCTTCTCCCAACTCATCCTCGCCAAACGGGTTCAGCAAAAGCTCAACACCAATCCGAATGACGTCGATTCTCTGGTCCTGCTGGCAGGTTTGATTAAGGAGGATCCTGCCCTCAAGCGGAAAATAGTAGATCGTATCCTGACCCTGGAGCCAACCAATAAAGTGGCACGGTCCATGCTGCTCGAGCTCGACCGTGCAGAGATGTTCAGCGGCGCCATACAATCCACGCATGCCGTTCCCATTGTGCCACCAGCTGCACATGTCTCTACTTCTTCCACAAATACTCAGTTGGAAAAGCCGCTGGTCTTCAGGTACTCCATCATCCATCAAATAGTGGTCTATCCGGTGTTGGCATTTTTTATCCTGCCTTTGATCCTGGCGATCCCGTCTATGGATGTCAATGCCATTCCTGGTTTCATGATCTTCTTTCTGATGTTGCTGATCCCGGTCTGGTTTATATCGGCAGTCGCGGAAGTAAGCAACTCGGGTATCAGACTTTCCCGTCTCTTCGGCATCTACCGGCGCGAAATCAAGTGGAAGGATATTCGGACCGTGAAACCCAACCTCATGGGTGTGGGAATAAAACTGACCACGGAAGCGGGAACAGCAATCCGGCTATCTTCACAGCTGCATGGCTATGCCAGGATCGTGGAGATCCTTCGAGAAAGACGTCCAGATTTGTTTAGCATGGATGGGTCGCGAACATTCAAAAAGGGGTTTTGGGGGAAGTATGGGTGGTTCTTTATTGTAATACCCCTGACCTTGTTGACGCCCGGAGCGATTATCGCGCCTCCATTCCTTCCCGGCATCATTATTGCGGTGATCACTTATATCTTCTGGAAATCGATTCTGCATTCTCCTCATACGATTAAGTTGGAAGATAACAGGTTCTTCGCCCAGTCATTTCGTGACAAAGTGGATTTAACTGCCCAGCAGATCAAGGACATCCGTGTGATCACCGTCCGCAACCGCCGCGGGGTGGCAAAAAGTCTGGTACAGATCACGTACAATGAAAAGGACGAATTCACATTCACAGGCTTTCCCGAAGGCGTTGAGATCATGTATGGATTTATGCAAAACTGGTGGAACCAATATCGGTCAATCTAGTTCAATGGCTGCAGGAGGATAGGTTTATAATTGGATGAGCAACAATGTAATGCCACTCGCGTAGTGTGAAAGCGCTGCACGATTCTCAAAACAGAATAAGAGACCCTGAGCCCTGCTCAGGGTGACATTTTTAAAACATCCATTGCCAAAGGAACCAACATCTTGCTCTCCATCTTGTATGGTTTTCTATCTGCGCTCTCATGGGGTGCCGGAGATTTTGCAGGCGGGCTGGCCAGCCGTAGATTAGGCGCCTATCGCGCCGTCCTGTATGCAGATTTCTTTGGCCTGGTCCTGATCGCCATTGCGATGAGCATCTTTCGGGAGTCGATCCCCAATTCTACCGTCTTGATCAACTCGATCATTGGAGGGGCGCTCGGATCCATGGGTCTGCTGATCCTGTATTACAGCCTTGCCCAGGGACAGATGAGCATCGCCGCGCCGGTCTCTGCCCTGTTTGCGGCCGTCCTTCCGGTGATCGTTGGCGCCATCACCCAGGGACTGCCGGACCTGCTGCAGGTAGCCGGTTTCGGTCTGGCCTTAACAGCGGTCTGGCTGATCTCCCAGGGCAGCCAGACAGGGGGATTCCGCATCCAGCACCTCACCGACCTGCGCCTGCCCATCCTTGCGGGGGTGGGATTTGGTTCCTATTTTATTTTCATCCATTACGCCACCCAGGAAACGGATTCCGTCCTCTGGCCCATGCTTGTCTCGCGCCTGGCCGGGACACTGCTGTTATTTATTGTCGTGCTTGCCCGGCGTGAGCCGCTCGCCGTGCCGCGCAGTTCCTGGACCGTGGTTTTTTTCAATGCCACACTCGATGTAGGCGGCAATCTCTTCTATATCCTGGCCAGCCAGCTTGGACGCCTCGATACCGCTGCTGTTCTCAGCTCCTTATATCCCGGAGCGACGGTCCTTTTGGCATGGGTCCTGTTAAAGGAGCGCATTGCCTTCAAGCAATGGATCGGTATTGCGTCCGCGCTGGCCGCCATCGTGCTTTTTACTTTATGAGCGCCTGCGCCCTGCCGTAGACAGCGGGGTTATAACAAACAGGAACATGCTCGCGATCAAGTCTGTTCAATCTCTACACGAACGAAGGCTCTTCCTGACCTTCCCCTGGAAGATCTACAGGAACGACCCGCTCTGGGTCCCGCCCCTCCTGTCTGAGCGGGCGAAAGTCATCGACCCACAACAGGGCTCCTTCTTCAAGGATGGTCGGGCGGAGCTGTTCATCGCCTGGAAGGATGGCCAGCCAGCCGGCACTCTGTGTCTGGCCGAGGATCGCAATAACACCCGTGCCAAGGGATTCGCCGAGTGCATGTATGGATTCGTAGAGTGCATCGAAGACTACAAGGTTTTTCAAGCCATGTTCGATTTTGCAGAAGGTTGGGCGCGGGACCGGGAAATGCGCTCGCTCTATGGACCTTATAATTTGGACCGCGAAGATTCGCGCGGCCTGCTGATCGAAGGCCGCGACCGTCCGCCGCCGATCTTATGCGGGCATCATCCGCCTTACTATCAACGTTTTTTTGAAGAGTATGGCTTCCAGAAAAACGGCGAGGACGGCCTGGCCTACGCGATCGATATCGACCTGCAGAATCCCAGGGTCCAGCGCTTGAGCCGGCTGGCAGACCGGGTGCGGCAGAAACATCCCGAATTCAACGTACGCGGAGCGAATATCCAGGATATGGAAGGGGAGATCGGCCGGATCCTCTTTTTACAAAATGAAGGATTGAAGCATTTTCCGGAGCATGTCCCCTACTCACGGCGGGACATAGAAGCCATGATCCTGCCGCTGATCGATCTTGTCGATACGGAGCTTGTCCTATTTGCCGAAGTGAATGGCGAACCGGCCGGTTTCTTGCCTGGAGTGCCAAACTTCAATGAAGTTTTGGTCCACCTGAACGGACTGCGCTATCCCTGGGATTATGTACGCTATATCCGCTATAAAAATACAAGGCCGAGGGGCATCGCCATCAAGAGTGTTGTGGTCGCACCGCACTACTGGGATACAGGCGTGGCGATCCTGCTGTTCGACGAGATGGCCAGGCGCGCCTCAGCCCGCGGCTATCGATGGGCAGACTTATCTCTGACCGGCGAGGGCAACCTCGATACCTGGCCGCTGGCCCACCACATGGGAGCGGAGATCTATAAGCGGTATCGTTTTTATAAAAAGGAGATCTGCTGAATCCTACTTGTGATTTTGGATCCTGCTCCTGGCAAGCTCCAGATATTCCCCGCTGATCTCATACCCAATAAAATGCCTGTCCGCCTTCAAGGCGGCGATGGCCGTCTGCCCTGAGCCCATGAACGGGTCGAGCACGATCTCATTCGAAAAGGTATACAGCTGGATCAACCGGTAGGGCAGCTCCACCGGGAACGGGGCAGGATGCCCCACCTTGCGCGCCGATTCGGATGGGAATTCCCAGACCGATTTGGTGAATTCCAGGAACTCTTCGCGCGAGATGGTGCTTTTGCGCCCATCGATCTTGTCGCGGCGGAAACTGCCCTTGGAGAAGACCAGGATGTATTCGTGCGTGTCGCGCAGGGTCGGGTTGGAGGCAGACTGCCATGACCCCCAGGCCGTGGACGTGCTGGCGGAAGAGGCCTTGTCCCAGATGATTTCGCCGCGCATCAAAAAACCAAGGTCGGTCATTTCCTTGGCGATCAAGCCATTGAGGGGGATATAGGGTTTGCGTCCCAGGTTGGCAATATTGATGCAGGCCCGCCCGCCAGGGACCAGGACGCGGTATACCTCCTGCCACACTTTTCTCAGGAAAGCCAGATACTCTTCCAGTGAGAGATCTTCATCGTATTCCTTGCCTACGTTGTACGGCGGCGAAGTGACCATCAGATGGACCGAGCAGTCGGGCAGTTCCTCCATCGCTTCGGACGAGTGGCTAAGAATGACATCAACACCGGAGGGCGGATTTTCAACGTACGCTTCGGACTCCAACGGAGGCTGGCCCGCGTACAGACGCGTGTTATAGAACGCGGACGAGTCGTGTCCCTCGCGCCCCGGCGAGCCAAACGTGGAAGTGGAGGTATTCTTCAGCAGTTTGCGTTTTGACATGTTGGATCTGGAGGAAACTTTCTCAATTGTACCCCACCGGCTCATGGCGTAAATTAAAAAGTAGAGGTGCAATGCAGACCCTGAGGGTTGGCATTGCACCCGTTATTCAATTGGGATTTGCGGGTGTTAGAAGGGCAGAGCTTCCGCTTCGTACTCGGAGGCATTCTCCTCCACGGTCATCTCGGGCTCTTCGCTGGGCTTGCGGTCCAGCATCTGCATCGAAAGAGCGACCACTTTTGTATAATAACGAGTGTCGCCATCGTTCTCATAGCGGTCTGTCTTCAGACGCCCCTCGATGAAGACCAGGCTGCCCTTGTGGAGATATTCCTGGCAAACTTCACCCAGGCGTCCCCATACTTCCACGTTCACCCATTCGGTGTATTCCTTGCTCTCGCCTTCCCGGCTCTTCCAGCGATTGCTGACGGCTACCGAGAAGTGAGCGACCTTTTTGCCGGTAGGGGTGAACTTGGTCTCGGGATCCTTCCCCAGATTGCCGATCAGTTGGACACGATTCAATGCGGGCATTTCTTTATTTCCTTTGCTTCGATGAATTTTGCGTTGCAGGTATAGTTTATCCGCTATAAAAAATATGTCAACGAGTTGTCCTGACATTTTTGTCAGAATATTTTTGAAATATCATAATTGTTAGCTGGATACTTACACGGGCCATGCTCTTGCGCAATTATGATCAACTGCAAGCTCTTTAAATAGAAATGGGCTGCAATGGATTTCATTACAGCCCATCATCGTTGCATTCGTGAGGGAAACCCGCCAGATGATTCCCTTTTTTGACCAGGCCTAGAAGGCTTCGGTCAGATCGAGTTCCTCTTCGCCGGACGGCTCCGGATGATGATCCTGAGGATCGGCATTCCGATTATCCAGGAACTGGACCGTTTGAGCAACAACCTTGGTGAAGTACCTTGTTTCGCCCTGGTCCTCGTACTTGTCGGTTTTCAAGCGGCCTTCGATGTAGACCAGGCTGCCTTTGCTCAGGTATTCCTGGCAGGTCTCGCCGAGGCGCTCCCAGGCTTCCACGTTCACCCATTCGGTCGATTCTCTCAGCTCGCCTTCCCTATCCTTCCAGCGATTGCTGACGGCGATGGAGAAGTGAGCCACCTTTTTTCCGGTGGGAGTGAACTTGCTTTCCGGGTCCCTGCCCAGGCGTCCAATTAACTGGACGCGGTTTAGAGCTGGCATGGTTTCCTCCCTTCGTGGGTTTCGTGACTTTTAGATGCTGTGTAACGTGTCATAAGTAGTCTCCTTTTATCTAAAAGAACAGTATTCAGTTGTCGAATGCAGTTATACTTCCGTCGTTATCCTTCCGATTTCTTGAGGACCGGCAGGCCGGTCTTCATCTCGGCGACAGTGTAGCCGGCCGGGACGGCGTCGAGCGCATCCGCTTCCTTCAACTCCTTGGAGAAGTAGAAGAGGGTCCTTTCCTTGCCGGTGGAAGTCATGGACTTCTTGTTATGCAGGTAGTAGGTGGTGCCTTTGGAATTGGTGAACGAATAAGCCATATTTTCTCCTTTTTCTGACGGGTATGAAACAAGTGTAGCACAGATTTTCTAGGGATGTCAATCAGGAGTTTCGTGTATGCGTACCGTAATTTCTCTGCCCGACCTGCGCTCCGCCCGCCTCTCTCTCTACGGGAATGTGGGTCTGGTGCCGACCATGGGCTACCTGCACGAGGGACATCTGTCCCTGATCCGCCGGGCGCGTGAGGAAAATGAGCACGTGATCGTGTCCATTTTCGTCAACCCGGCCCAGTTCGGACCGAAGGAGGACCTTTCCCGGTACCCGCGTGATCTCGAGCGGGACCTGCGTTTGATCGAACCGTACACCGACCTGGTGTGGAATCCCACAGCCGAGATCATGTACCCGCCAGGGTACCAGACCTGGGTGGAGGTCGAGGCGATGACCCGTCCCCTGGAGGGCGCCATGCGGCCCGGACACTTCCGCGGCGTGACCACGGTCGTCGCCAAGCTGTTCAACGGGGTCCAGCCGCAGCGTGCGTACTTCGGTCAGAAGGACGCCCAGCAGGCCGCCGTCATCCGCAAGATGGTGCGGGATTTGAACTTCCCCATCGAGATCGTGGTCTGCCCGATCGTGCGTGAGGCAGATGGTCTGGCGATGTCCAGCCGCAATGTGTACCTGGACCCGGAGCAGCGGAAAGCGGCTGCTGTACTCTACCGCTCGCTGAGCGCCGCAAAGGATGCCTACGAAAGCGGAGAGCGGGATGCAGAGACGCTGCGGCAGTTCATGAAGGAGATACTAGCCTCCGAGCCGCTGGCTGAGGTGCAGTACGTCTCCTGTGCAGACTACGATACCCTTGAAGAACTGAGTGAGATCCAGGGAAAAGCCCTGCTTTCCATGGCGGTGCTCATTGGAAAGACAAGGCTGATCGATAACTTTGTGTTGGAATAATTTGTGGGGGACGGCAGCTGCCGTCCCCCACAAATTACGGTCCCCATTCCATTTGCTGGGCAAAGGTGGCCAGTTCCACATTTGGCCTGCCGTCAAGATAGACGATCTCGGCTCGCCCGCCCTGGTAGACGTCTGGGACAGGGGCGCTGGCTACGATGACAAAGGTAGCATCCGGGGCCCAGAGCGCTTCGTTCATCATATCGAAGGTGGTATCCCGGACGACGGTTCGATCGGTCACGCCATCAGGTGCAGAGCTGACAACCTGGACCGGCGGCCGCGTCACAAAGCCTTCCGGTGCGGCAACCTTGGCATAGAAGAAATATAGCTGGCCATCCGGGGCTAGGATCGGCTCATCCGGAATGTGGAATGTCCCATCGCCCGCCTCTCCGGGTAGGAGGGTGGTAACCGCCCCGGTCGCCGCATCCACACGCCACATCCCGGAGCTGAACATACCCATGCTGGGGTTTGCCGAGTAGAGAGTGGTGCTGTCAGCAGTCCAGTTCGCATCGCCGCAGCAAATGAAGGCCCCTTCGGCACCGTTTAGCCGCACCAGGGCTTTGCTGTCAGGGTAGTAGATGGCTGCGGAGGCGCCTTCGTAATAGGCGAGGGTAATCAGAAGCTTGCTGCCATCCGGGGAGTATTTTTCTGGAACGTACAGCTCATTGGGAAAGACGATGCCGCCGCTCATATCTTCCGTGTCGTTCTCGAGTACGAGATTGTTGACACCCGTGGCCAGAGCGTACAGGTTCAAGCCTTTGTAGCTATAAGCAAGGGTCTGGCCATTGGGAGAGAAGACCGGGCTGGAGATGCGGTTGACGAAGGGGTTGTTCACATCGATCGATTCCCCTTCCACTAACAACCTGCGGTCTGAGCCATCGGTGTTGACCAGAAGCAGCTGGTTTTCGATCACGTAGGCAACGCTGCCGTCCACCGGCGAGACTCCGAAATCGAGCACGTTGACCGTTTCGGTCGTGACCTGGTTCCGGGTCGTGGCATCCCTTTCGATGCGGAAGACCTGGGTCAGCCCGGCGCTGTCGGTACCGAGATAGTACAGACTGTGGGGCAGCAACCCGGCAACCGGCACGGGTTCGGGGGTTTCACCGCCTTCGCTTGGCGGGGTGAGCGCCTGGAATGTCAGGGCCACAACAGTCGAAACGGTATCTGGTGAAACGGTGGGGACACCGCCCAGGGAAGGGATGGCGCAGGCCAGCAGAGCGAAAGCCAGCACAAGAAACGCCAGCAAGGGGCCAGATCGCTTGTTCATACTTCTCCTCTCAATGAATTTGCAAAAACAACATGGGCCATCAAAACACACAGACACAGAGAGGACATCTCGGTGTCTGTGTCTCAGATGTATCTGACTGAATGTAGAGCGGTTTTGTTCCGAATCAGACCTGCTCGAAGCGCTCCACGGGAACAACGAACAAGGTGGCGCGTCTCTCTCCCGAGGGAAGCGGCGGCAGCTTGCCGCGGACCAGCTCCAGGGCGGAATCCACCCGTTCGTCGCGCACACCGAGCAGGAGGGTAACCACGCCGCTGCGCAGAAAACCTCCGGTGGATGCTACCCGCGTCACACGATACTGGGCCGAGGTAAGAGCCTGAGTTACGGCATCCGAGTCGTTGTCCTTCAGGATCAAGATGATCATTTTCATGAGGCACGCTCCTGGTTAGAGTTCTTCAAAGTGTTCGACGGGCAGGGCAAAAACGGTTGCGCCTCCCACGGTCACAGGGACAGGCGTCGGCATGGGAAGAGGCGAGCCCTCCAGCGGAAGGGTCAGATATTCGATACGCTGGCGACAGGATTCCTCCAGCGCTTTGATCGCTGCCTCTTCCTTGCCCGGGCGCAGGCCAATAAGCAGGGTGGCATTGCGCCGTCCAAGGAATCCGCCCGCGCTGGAGAGAAAGACTACAGGCAGATCCAGCTGCTCGAGCGCGCGCGTGGCCGTGTCCATATCCTGGTCCTGGACGACGGCGAGCATCAGTTGTTTGATAGGTGAAGAGTTCATGGCAACCTCCGGCGCGAAGTTAAAACCATCTATACACGATAGTATACAGGATACTTGCAATTGCACAAGCCACCAGCATGGCAGGCAGACCGCGTTTCATCCACAGCCTGGAGGTTATGGGCGTCCTGGTTTTTTCAGAAAGGGTGGCGACGATAATATTGGCGGTCGAGCCAATGATCGTTCCATTCCCGCCAAAGCCCGCGCCGAACGCTAGTGCCCACCACAGGGGCGAGACGTCCATTCCGGTTTCGCCCAGGCCCTGGATGACCGGGATGAGAGCAATGGTGATCGGAACATTGTCCACGACCGCCGACAGCGCGGCGACAACCCAAATAAGCAGCACCCCAAACACGACCGGCGGGATCGTGGAAGCGCCCTCCAGCAAGCCGACGATGGACCCCAGGACCCCGGAGTGTTCCAGCCCCCCAACCATGATGAACAGAGCACCGAAAAAGATCAGCACGCTCCATTCCACCCGTTTCATCACTTCCGTGATGTCCGGTTTGACCCACATCAGGGCGATTGCCGCCGCGCTCATGGCCACAAAGGATGGCTCCACGTGCAGCAGGTGATGGATAAAGAAGAACAGGACAGCCCCGCCCAGCACGATCAGGATGCGGCGGGCTGTTTCAGGGTGGTTCAGCGTCTCCGCGGGATTAAGACTCATCACAGCTTCCGCGTTGCGCGGCGGCCGGGCCAGTTCCCGCCGGAACAAGTATCGCAGCAGAAACAGCACTACCACCCAGGTCACCGCTACAATTGGCAGCGAGTAAATGAGAAAATCGGCAAACGATAATCCGGCCGCCGAGCCGATCAGCACATTTGGAGGATCCCCGACAAGAGTGGCGACACCACCCGTATTCGAAAGCAGCGCTTCGGTCACCAGAAAGGGAAGCGGGCTGATGCCCAGGATCTCGCTGATCAGGATCGTGACCGGCGCGATCAGCACAACCGTCGTTACATTATCGAGGAACATCGACAGGACGGTGGTAATACTGCCAAGCAGGAAAAACAAACGCAGTGGCTTCCCCCGCGAGGCCCGGGCGGCCAGAACGGCGAGATACTCGAAGAAGCCGGTCGGCTCGAGCATGGCCACCAGGATCATCATGCCCAGCAGCAATCCCAGTGTGTTAAAGTCGATCGCTTCGATGGCGGCGTCTTCAGAATAGAAATTCAACACCCTCCCCAGGCCGATCATCAGCATGGAACCGGCGATAGCAACGATGGACCGGTTGACTTTCTCGGAAAAGATAAGTACGAGGCTCCCAAAAAAAACAAGGGTGGATAGGATGGCGGCTGCGGTGTTCATCGCCTTATTCCACCTGTTCCCAGGCAGATAAGATGGCGGTCCCGATGTCGACGCGCGAGGCAATGCCCACGAGCTTACCTGCCCTGGAAACGACCGGGATGTCATGCAGGTCATGTTGCAGCATCAAAGCATATGCCCGCAGCAAGCCTGTATCCTCTTCGACAAGTATTGCAGGCTTGATCAATGACTTGACCGGTCGGTCCAGCACCTCTGCCGATGGACGCGTGGTTTCCACAGCGCCAAAGTCATGGACGAAGTCCAGGTCTGCAATAAAGTTAACAAAATCAGGCAGCTCCAGCGAAAGCAAATCCCGCAGGCCGACAATGCCAACAGGCTTGTTCTCATTATCCACCACGGGCAACAGGCCAATGTGTTTCTGCACAAAGATCGCCGCAGCCTCACGAATGCTCGCACTGGCGTGGATGGAGATCACATTCTGCTTCATATACCTGGATATTTTCATTGATACTCCTAGAGTCTTTATCCGGCTGTTGCTCGATGCAATGCGGAAATGTACTACCAAATCAATGAACAGGGATTATCACTTGGATTTTCTACCCAGCAGCGGACCCTGGCGCGACATGCTGGAACGGACCGGAAAAATCCCCTCACGGACGGAACGCAGTTCCTCCACCGTGAAAAAGGATTTGGGCGCCGTGGACTCGATGATACCGATCACACGCTCGAGCTCCTTGCGCATGACGATAGAGTAAACAAGAACGACCGGACCGGCGGCTCCTTGTCCATCCACATAGGTAACGCCGAATCCGGCCTCCCGCAAGCTGTCGACCAGGTCCTTCCCCTCGCGCGACAGGATGACACGAATGACCAATGTGCCAATGGCCAGCTTTTCCTCGATCCACATGCCCACGTAATTTCCCACCGCAAAGCCGGCGGCATAGGCGAAGTAGGCGGCGAAATTGCTGGCGCCACCGATGATCTGAGAAACGACCGTAATCCAGATCAGCACCTCGATAAAACCCAGCAAAGGAGCCAGATATTTCCTGCCGCGCGAGATAAAGATGATGCGCAGGGTCCCGAGCGTCACATCCAGGACGCGCGTCAGGAAGATGATCAGGGGCAGGATGACCCAGGTGAACCAGTCAAACGTTTCCATAAGCGGACTCACAAACTCCGGCTGCGACCCATGGTGGGCAGGATCCAGGGATCGTCATAGAACTCGCGCAAAAGGCGATAATAATACAGCGCCTCCTTGTTTTCCAAACGATAGCTCCAATCCTTCCTGAGACGCTCTCGTTCGGAGGCAAATTCCTGGTCAGAGATGCGCTCGACGGCCTCCTCGGCGATCAGTTCGGAGGATCCGGCGCCTTTCGAGAACTTGGCCTTGGGACGGTTGACGATCTCCGCCGGGAGGTCGCCGGCAAAGGCCTGGCGCAGGAGAGACTTGGGCACACGCTGTCCGTGCAGTTTCCAGTCGGCGGGGATGCCCATCGCCAGGGCGACCGATTGCACGTCCAGGAACGGGACGCGTGCTTCCAGGCCAAACGCCATCGACATGCGGTCGGCACGCTGCAGGTTGGTGTTGTGAAGTGCCTGGGTGATGTGAAGCATCTCATCCTGCAGATCCAGCGGGTCATTGAACTGTGCCAGGTAATCGTAGCCTGCATACACTTCATCCGCGCCTTCACCGGTCAGGATGACCTTCACATATTCGGCCGCCAGCTTCGCCAGGAAATAATTGGGGATCGCGCTGCGCACCAGGGCCGGGTCGAACGACTCAAGATAATACAGAACATCCGGCAGGGCACGGACCATATCCTGCGTGGAATAGACATACTCGTGATGGACCGTCCCCAGATAATTGGACATCCTGCGGGCGGCCGCCAGGTCAGGGCTGCCTTCCACACCGACGGCAAACGAATGCAGTTTTTCGGTCTCCTCGCGGGCCAGGGCGGTGACAATGCTGCTGTCGAGCCCGCCGCTCAGACTGACGCCAACAGGCACATCAGCAAGCAGTCGTTTATGGACTGCACTGCGGAGCGAGGATTTGATGGCGGGCAGGAGGTCCGGTTCCGCGCCTTCGAACGGGCGGATCGTTTCCTCCAGTTGATAGTATTTATGCCAGCCGAG
>DASUOS010000031.1:0-18504 GCA_036276515.1 Anaerolineales bacterium
GGGTCTACCGTTTTTAACGGGAATCCCATTTTCGACCACAAAGGAGACAACGGGTCACGAAGGAAAAAAGCCAAAAAATCCTTTGTGTACCTTTGTGACCCTTCGTGGTTAGGATTTTCCCGCCAGCGACGGGAGAGCCATATTGGATAAATTCTCCCTATAATCACAAAGTTTCCATGATGTTCTTCACTTTTGGAAGGTGACAACCCATCTTAGAATTGGGTGAATTACCCCATGCAAAATGTGGGTAGTTTGTACTGTATAATCTGGGAATTCTGAGCCCGTCTTAATGAGGAGTGTGCAATGAGCAATGCGTTCAGAGCGCATATAAAACAATTTGGGTTGGCCGGCATCGCACTGGGAGTAACGATGTTCCTGGCCGTGATGATCTTTTCGCAGACTTCACAGGTCTCAGCGGCGCCTACCTACCAGGACGAACCGCCATCAGACGAGACTTGCCTGAGCTGTCACCAGCAGGAGGGGATGAGTGTGGAGATCGGGGGAGAGCTGCTGCCGCTCACGATCGATCCGGGACATTTTGAGGCCTCTGTGCATGGCAGTGAAGGGATCGCCTGTGTGGATTGCCATACAAATATTACGGGTTTCCCTCACCCGGAGGTGACCGCCTCCAGTACGCGTGATTTTTCACTTGAGCTATATCTCACCTGCCAGCAATGCCATATTGAACAATATGAGATGGTGCTGGACAGCGTCCACCAAAAGGCCCTGGCTGCCGGTAATACAAATGCTGCCGTCTGCACGGACTGCCATAATCCACATACCCAGACCCGGCTGACAAACGAAGATACGGGTGAACTTCTGTTAGGTGCTCAACTGGTCATTCCGCAGACTTGCGCCCAATGCCACAGCGCGATCTACGATACATACAAGGAAAGTGTCCATGGCGCGGCATTGACCGAGGAGGGCAACCAGTACGTTCCCACCTGTACGGATTGTCACGGCGTTCACAATATTCAGGATCCCGGTTCCAATAGTTTCCGCAACAGTACCCCGTATCTTTGCGCGACCTGCCATACCAACGAAACCCTGATGAAACAGTTTGGCATTTCCACAAACGTACTGGATACCTATGTGGCTGATTTCCATGGAACCACGGTGAAAATGTTCGAGGAGAACTATCCCGACCAGCCCACGAACAAACCCGTCTGTACAGACTGTCACGGGGTTCATGATATCCTGCCTCCCGACGATCCTGCGGCAGGCATTATTTATAAGCAGAACCTGCTGGCGAAATGTCAGCAGTGCCACCCGGATGCCACAACGGATTCCTTTACAAGCTCGTGGATGAGCCATTACGAACCTACGCCGTTTGTATTCCCGCTGGTCTTCTTCGTAAATCTGTTCTATAAGATCTTCATCCCGCTGGTCCTGGGAGGTATGACCTTTTATGTGCTTACAGATGTCTATCGCCGGTTCATTGCCAAACCCCGGCCGGTTGCAGTAGAAGGAGAGACGCAGGAATGAGCGATACCACCCGCACCTACCAGCGTTTCCCGCTGGCCCGCCGCATCGAGCACTGGGTCATGATGCTTTCGTTCACCACGCTTGCCCTGACCGGCCTGCCACAGAAGTTCCCATCCTCGCCTATCTCCATTTTCTTCGTGAACATCCTGGGAGGGATTGAAGCGCTGCGCACCGTCCACCACTTCGCCGCGATCGTCATGATGCTGGGGACGGCCTGGCACCTGCTGGTCTTCGGGTATATGGCGTATGTCCGCAGGACGCGTTTGAGCATGCTGCCCAGCCTGCAGGATGTCAGGGATGGCTGGCAGGCGCTCATGTACAACCTGGGCTTTGCCAAATCCTTCCCGCAGATGGGACGCTATACCTTCGAAGAAAAGATGGAATACTGGGCGTTTGTGTGGGGCGCCATCATCATGGGCGCCACAGGATTCATGATGTGGAATCCGATTACGACAGTGAAATTCCTGCCGGGGGAGGTCATCCCGGCCGCAAAGGCTGCGCATGGCGGCGAGGCGCTGCTGGCCGTCCTGGCCATCATCATCTGGCATATGTACGGAGTCCACGTAAAGCGTTTCAACCAGTCCATGTTCACGGGCAAAATGAGTGAAGCGGAAATGCTGCATGAGCACCCCCTGGAGCTGGCCGATATCAAGGCGGGTATGGCAGAGCACCCGGTGGATCCCGTAGAGCTCCGCAAACGGCAGAGGGTCTATCTGCCGGTCGCCAGTGTGCTGGCACTCTTTATGCTGCTCGGCGTTTACGGTTTCGTGAACGCGGAGGAGACGGCGATCACCACAGTGGAGCGACAGATACCCACCGTTGAAGTATTTGTGCCGTGGACCCCAACTCCCGCACCCACGCAGACGGCAACTCCCGAAGGCGGCGCGACCGCCGAGCCCATCCCGTCCGGCCCGCTTACCTGGGATGGATCCATCGGCGTAATGCTTCAGGCCAAATGCTCGTCCTGTCATGGTGCGAGTGCCCTTGGAGGCTTGAATCTCTCCACGTATGCCGATGCCATGCAGGGCGGCGACTCTGGCCCGGCCATCGTCCCGGGCGATGCGGAGAGCAGTCTCCTGGTGACAATCCAACAGGCAGGCGGGCATCCCGGCCAATTGACCCCCGAAGAGCTTGCCCGGGTCATTGAATGGATCGAGGCCGGAGCCCCCGAAAATTAAGTTCTATGACAGAGTGCAGAATTCAATTCTGCACTCTGTTTTTTACAATCGAATCATCGACAACCCGACTGCATCACACTGGAGGCAATCATGAAGAAATTACGGGAACGCCTTGCACGGTTCTTCTTCCCCGCGTCTGACTCTCCACGCTGGTTGCTGCTCCTTCCCTACGCCACTCTGGGGGTACTGACGCTCTTCGTGGTTGCCGGCGGGGTCTATGGCTGGGAGTATACGAACTCTTCGGAATTCTGCGGCACAGCCTGCCATACCATGCCTCCGCAGGATGCCGTGTACAAACAGTCCCCGCATGCCAATGTCACCTGCGAGGAATGCCATATCGGTCGTACCTCTTTTGTGAACCAGCTGACGCGCAAATCGCAGGGGCTCAAGGAAACCTATTACCAGGTCTTCAAACTGTATCATTTCCCGATCCGCGCCAGAGCACTGCGGCCGGCACGCGATACCTGTGAGAAATGCCACCTCCCCGAAACCTTCTCCGACGACAGCCTGCGTGTGATCCATCGTTTTGCGAACGATCAGGATAACACCCGGTCCAGTGTTTATCTGGTGATGAAGACAGGGGGAGGGGCGAAGAGGGAAGGACTGGGGCGCGGCATCCACTGGCACATCGTCAACCGGGTGGACTACTATCCGACGAATGCCCTGGAACAGGAAATCCCGTATGTGCGGGTCTACAACGAAGATGGGACCATAACCGAATACACGGATGTGGAATCAGATTTCGACATATCCACTCTGGACGAGAGCAAACTGGCTACCATGGACTGCGTGACCTGTCATAACCGTGTTACCCACGAATTTGCATTCCCGGAAGAGTCGGTCAACATAGCCATGGCACGTGGACAGATCAGTCCTGAGATCCCCTCGATCCATTCGAAGGCAGTCGCTGTGTTGTCTGTCGACTATGAGAGCCGCACTGACGCGTTTGCCGCCATTGAGGACCTCAAAGCCTATTACGAGGGCACAGAGTATTACGCCGGTCACGAAGAACAGATCAGCTCGGCCATCCAGACGATCAGGGACATCTATGACCGCACGGTCTTTCACGAACAGAAAATCAACTGGGGGACGTATCCGAGCAACCTCGGCCATATCAACTCACCCGGCTGTTTTCGCTGCCATGATGGCAGTCATCTGGATGAAGATCAGCAGGCGATCCGCCTGGAATGCAATATCTGCCATTCCATCCCGGTCGTAAAGGGGCAGGATGATTTCCTGACGACAATCGAGATCAGCAGCGGCCTGGAACCCGAGTCGCACCTCAATCCCAACTGGATCAGCCTGCATAACCAGGTCTTCGGTGACTCCTGTTCCGCCTGTCACACGACCGATGATCCTGGCGGCACGAGCAATACCTCCTTCTGTTCCAATTCAGCCTGTCATGGGAGTGTGTACACCTTTGCAGGATTTGATGCCCCTGCCCTGCGAGAGATCCTCCAGTCGCAGCTGCCTGCGCCCGATCCTGCCCCCGAGCAGCCGGAACTGAGCGGTCCTCCCACGTACGATAATTACGTGAGCGCAGTCATGGAAGCCAGGTGCGGAACATGCCATGGCGACCTGGCTACAGCCGGTCTCAACCTGCTCAGCTATGAGAGTCTCATGGCAGGCAGTGAGAATGGGGCGGTTGTCGTCCCCGGAGATTCAGCCGGAAGTGTTTTATTCCAGGTCCAGAGCGAAGGCGGACATTTTGGGAACTTTACCACTGAGGAGCTGGAGATCATCCGGCAATGGATCGATGCCGGCGCACCGGAAAACTAAACAATACGATGTTCCTCCCACAAAAACGCGCTCCTCGTGGAGCGCGTTTTTGATATCCGGGTAATAGCCGTAATATCACCGTAATTATTTGTGACAATCTACTCAGCTAAAAATGACATTCAATACTCATATTTATGAAGTTGGTCATAATAATAAGGATAGGTGGGGTAGATTTATTTTGTAAACGTGTGAAAGTGAACGGTATCGTTTGGGTGAACTGCCATGCCGGCCGGGTAGACAGCAGACATGGAGAAGTGGAGGGAGCATGCCCCATATGACCGATGAACGTGTCCGAGCGGGATTGGCCCGTGAGGAAGATCTTTCCCTGTTGAATGAAGTCAGCATGAAGACGGCGGGTGTCTCGCATCTGGAGATGTGCATCCAGTGCGGGACGTGCGGCGGTTCCTGCCCCGTGGCAATGGATATGGATCACACACCGCGCATGCTGTTTGCCATGCTGCGGGCCGGGATGCGAGAGGAGGTCCTGCGCAGCAACACCCCGTGGATCTGCGTCTCATGCTATCACTGCGTGGTGCGCTGCCCGCAGGAGGTGCACATCGCGGATGTGATGTACACCCTCAAGGGCATGGCGATCAAAGCCCGGTTGTTCAGCGACTCCACGGCCCCCGATTTTTCCCAGACGTTTGTGGACATGGTGGAAACCTTTGGCCGCAGTTATGAGCTGGGGCTGGCCTCCCGCCATTATCTGAAACACTTCCCTTTGCGTCTGCCAGGCATGATGCCCATGGGCTTTGGGATGATCACCAGGGGACGTATGGCGCTTACGCCCAGGCGTATCAAGCACATGGACCAGCTCAAAGCCATCCTGGATTGTGCGAAAGAGCTGGAGCTGACCTCATGAACAGGTATCTTTTATATCCGGGTTGTTCAATGGACTCCAGCGCAAAAGCATATATGGAGTCACTTAACAGCATCCTGGAGCCGCTCGACCTGACCTTCGAAGAGATCGACGACTGGAACTGCTGCGGCGCGACGGAATATCTTGGCATCAACCTGATCCCGGCCTACTCGTTGATCGCCCGCAACCTGGCGCTGGCAGCGAACCAGAAAAACCGCCATCCGGAGACAGGCGGAACGCGTACAGTGGTCGCGCCCTGTTCTGCCTGTTACCTCAACCTTGCCAAGGCCGATTATTACATGCAGGAACGCCCGTCGCTGGGCGTAAAGGTGAACGAGGCGCTTCAGGCAGGCGGACTGCAGTACAAGCCCGGTACGCTCGACGTTCGCCACCTGATCGACATCCTGGTCTACGATGTCGGGCTGGAGGCCATCCGCAGCAAAGTGGTCCGTCCCCTGCATGGGCTGCGGGTCGCGCCGTACATGGGCTGTATGCTGCCGCGTCCCGATTACCAGCACCGCTGGTCCGATCACGAGCATCCCACCGAGCTGGATGACCTGCTGCGGGCCCTGGGTGTGGACGTGGTGGATTACCCGCTCACGACGAGCTGCTGCGGCGGTCACATGACCCAGATCGGGCCGGAGACCGCCTTTGAGCTCATCCGCCGCCTCGTGGCCGACGCCGACGAGCGCGGCGCGGTGCTGATGGCCACGGTCTGCCCGATGTGCCAGATGAACATCGATGCCTACCAGAATGAGATGAACCACTACTTTGGCACGGACTATCACATGCCGGTCCTGTTCTTCACGCAGCTGATGGGGCTGGCTTTCGGAAGGGAGCCGGAGGAGCTTGGCATCGGCGTGGAGCTGGTCAGTGCCCGCAATGCGCTGGCCACCATAGGGGTGGAGGTGCCTGTCACACAGGAGCCTGCCGGGCCTCGCAAAAAGAGTGAAGGCCTGCCCATGCCGCGGCGCTGGACCAGGCATGAGGGCAAGGAGACGGTGAAATGAGCGCACAGAAACAGGAGCGTATCGGTGTTTACGTCTGTCACTGCGGCTCGAACATTGCCGGCGCCGTGGATGTGGTGGACCTGGCTAACTGGGCCGCGGAAAAGCTCAAACACCAGGGCGTGATCATCGCCCGTGATTACAAGTTCATGTGCTCGAGCCTGGGGCAGGAGCTGATCGAAAAGGATATCAGGGAGCTGGGTTTGACGCGGGTCGTGGTTGCAGCCTGCTCGCCTCATTTGCATGAAAAAACCTTCCGCATCGCCGCGCAGAACGCGGGATTGAACCCCTACCTGGTGGAATTGGCTTCGATCCGCGAGCAGGTTTCGTGGGTGCATACAGACAAGGCCGTCGCTACGGAAAAGTCGAAGGCGGTAGTGGCCGGCGCTGTCTCGCGTGTGATCGAAAACATCCCACTCGAGGAGATCAAGGTCCCGATCAACCCGAACACGCTGGTGGTCGGTGGCGGGATCGCGGGCATCCAGTCTGCGCTGGAGATCGCCAACGCTGGATTTCACGTCTACCTGGTCGAGCGCGAGCCGTCCATCGGCGGGCACATGGCCCAGTTCGACAAGACCTTCCCGACGCTCGACTGTTCCGCCTGTATCCTGACGCCGCGCATGGTCGAGGCGGGGACGCATCCCAATATCACGCTGCTGACGTGGAGTGAAGTCGAAAATGTGGCGGGGTATGTGGGCAATTTCACGGTCACGATCCGCAAGAAGGCCCGCTTCGTGAAGGAAGACCTGTGTACCGGCTGCGGCATCTGTGAAGAGAAATGCCCGAAGAAGGTGATCGACGAGGTTTTCGAAGCGGGGCTGGGATACCGCAAGGCGGTGTACACACCCTTCGCCCAGGCCGTGCCGAGATATCCGGTGATGGATAAAGAGAACTGCACCTACTTTATCAAGGGCACCTGCAAGGCCTGCGAAAAGTTCTGCCCGACCGGCGCGATCGATTTCGAGCAAAAGGATGAGCTCATCCATATCGATGTCGGCAACATCGTCCTGGCGACGGGCTATGACCTGTTCGACGCGCGCCGTGTCAGTAACTACGGGTATGGACGATTGGCGAACGTCTTCACCAGCCTCGAGTTCGAGCGCCTGTCGAACGCGGCCGGGCCCACGAATGGCGATATCGTTCTTCGCGATGGCAAGACCACGCCCACGTCGGTAGGGATCATCCACTGTGTAGGGTCACGCGATAAGAACTTCAACAACTACTGCTCAGTCATCTGCTGCATGCAGGGCTTGAAGTTTGCCCACCTCGTCCACGAACGGACCGGGGCGACGGTCTACAACTTCTATATCGATATGCGCACGGCCTATAAGGCCTACGACGAGTTCTACCAGCGCGTGCTCGATGAAGGGACACTCTTCGTGCGCGGCAAGGTTGCCGAGGTCACGAACGCGGCGCGTTACGAGCGTGAGAAAGGCAAGCTCATCATCCAGGTCGAGGATACGCTGGCAGGCAAGCAGAGGCGCATCCCTGTCGATATGGTCATCCTATCCAGCGGTTTGCAGCCGCGGCACGATGCAAAAGAGGTCGGCAAGCTCTTCGGCATCTCGTGCTCCACCGACGGCTGGTTCACGGAGAAGCATCCCAAGCTCGACCCGGTTGCCACGATGACCGAAGGCATCTACATCGCCGGCTGTGCCCAGGGACCCAAGGATATCCCGTCGAGTGTGTCGCAGGGCGCGGCGGCCTCGGCCCGCGTACTCGACAAGATCCTGCAGAGGGAGGTCGCCCTCGAGCCGGTCAAAGCCAGTGTGGACCAGGATGCATGCTCAGGCTGCCGCATCTGCAACGGATTGTGCCCGTTCAACGCGATCTCTTTCCTGGAAGACCGCATGGTCACCCAGATCAATCCTGCGCTGTGCCAGGGATGCGGCACCTGTGTGGCCGCCTGCCCGGCCGGCGCGATTCACGGTACAGGCTTCAGCGACGAGCAGATCATCGCCCAGATCGACGGTTTGCTGCTGCGCACACTGGCACCGGTTGGCGAGTGAGGACGTTATGACTGAAACCTTCGAACCCACGATCATCGGCTTTACCTGCAACTGGTGTAGTTACCGAGCCGCCGACCTGGCAGGGATGGCGCGCATAAAATACGCACCCAACGTCCGCCTGATCCGTATGATGTGCTCGGGCCGTCTCGACCCGACATTTGTCCTGCGAGCTCTTTCGGGCGGCGCGGATGGGGTCATGATCACCGGCTGTCACCCGGGCGAGTGTCACTACATGGAACAGAACTACAAGGCCCTGCGCCGCTTCCTGCTGCTGAGGCGCGTGCTCCATGGGATGGGTATCGAACCGGAACGCGTGAAGCTGGTCTGGGCCAGCGCCGCCGAGGGCGCCCGCTTTGCCAGTGAGACCACCCTGTTCGTGGAGGAGATCCGCAGGCTGGGGCCGCTGAACTGGGGAAAACAGGAGGATGGACCGTCGACCATGGACCATGAGGGTCCATCGTCCATCGTCCACGGTCAGGAAGTGGAGGTGCCGGCATGACAACAAACAAGCCCAAATTCGCCATGTACTGGGCAGCCTCCTGCGGCGGTTGCGAGATCGCGGTCCTGAACACGCACGAAAAGATCCTGGACCTGGATGCCAACTTCGAGGTCGTCTTCTGGCCGGTGGCGATGGATGCCAAGTACAAGGATGTCGAAGCCATGCAGGATGGCTCGATCCTGCTCACGCTCTTCAATGGCGGGATCCGTAACGATGAAAATGAGCACATTGCAAAGCTGCTACGAAAGAAATCCAAAATCATGGTTGCGTTCGGTTCCTGCGCCTGTGAAGGCTGTATCCCCGGGCTGGCAAATCTCAGCCCGGTGGAAGAGATCGTCCGAACGGCATTCCATACGATCACGACCGACAATCCGAACGAGATCTATCCGCGCACTTCCTATGATGTGCCGGAAGGCGAGCTGCGTATTCCAAAGCTGGCTCCCATCCTCCTTCCACTCGACCAGGTCGTGGACGTGGATTACTACATGCCGGGCTGCCCGCCTGAGTCACACCAGATTGCGGCGGTGATCGATCTTGTCATCCAGGTCATTCACGGAGAGGCACAGCTTCCGGCAAAAGGGACGGTGATCGGCGCAGGCAACTCAACCGTCTGCGATGAATGTCCACGGGCGCGCAACGTGAAAACGATCAAGGCCTTCAGGCGCATTCAGGATATCGCCCCGGTGGATCCAACGCTCTGTATCCTCGAGCAGGGTGTGCCGTGCAACGGTCCTGCCACACGCAGTGGGTGCAATGCCCGCTGTCCGCAGGCGGGTGCACAGTGCATCGGCTGTTATGGTCCTGCAGAGGGCGTGATGGATTACGGGGCGCGGCTCATCGGCGCGTTCGCCTCGGTGATCGAGGCGAATACCCCCGCGGAGATCGAAAAGATCCTGGACGGCATCCCCGACCCGACCGGCCAGGTCTATCGATTCAACCTGGCCGGATCGTTACTGAAAGCCGCCAGGCCTGCCTGGGGAAAGGAAGCCTCATGAACCAAAAAATATCCATCGATCCCATCACCCGGTTGGAGGGCCACGGCAAGATCGAGATCTTCCTCGACAAGAATGGCAATGTTGCCAATACCTATTTCCAGATCCCAGAATTGCGCGGCTTCGAGCGGTTTGTCGTCGGGCGTCCCATCGAGGAGATGCCTCTGCTCACAAATCGTATTTGCGGAGTCTGCCCCGAGGCGCATAATATGGCCGCCTCCAAAGCCGCGGATGCCGTCTACAAAGTGGATCCGCCGCGCACCGCAAAGATGCTGCGCGAGCTGCTCTACATGGCATTTTATTGCACCGACCACACAACTCACTTCTACGCACTCGGTGGTCCCGATTTCGTCATGGGACCCGATGCACCCGTCGCCGAGCGGAATATCCTGGGCGTGATCCACAAGGTGGGACTGGAGATCGGCGGCCGGGTTATCCAGATGCGCAAGTATGGGCATGCGGTTGTCGAGATGATCGGCGGACGCAAGGTGCATCCCTGTACGTCCATCCCCGGTGGGATGACCAAGGGCATCACCGAGGACCAGCGCAGGGAGATCGAAGAGATGGGCCACTGGGCGGTCGAGTTTGCCCGGTTTAGCCTCAAGCTCTTCAGTGACATCGTGCTCGGCAACCAGGAATATGTGGACCTGATTCTCGGGGATATTTACACTCACTCCACGTATTACATGGGCATGGTGGATGAGAACAACAGGGTCAATTTTTACGATGGCAAGGTACGGGTCGTGGACCCAGGCGGCAAAGAGTTCGTGAAGTATGAGCCAAAGGACTATGCCGCCCACATTGCCGAGCATGTCGAGCCGTGGACCTACCTCAAATTCCCCTATCTTAAAAATGTCGGCTGGAAGGGCTTCGTGGATGGGCCCGATTCGGGGGTGTACATGGCCACGCCGCTCTCGCGCCTTAACGCTTCAGACGGGATGGCGACGCCGCGCGCCCAGGAGGAATATGAGCGGTTCTACGCGACGCTGGGCGGCAAACCCGTCCATCAGCGGCTGGCCACCCACTGGGCAAGGCTGATCGAGCTGCTCTACGCGGCCGAGCGCTGGGTGGAGCTGGTGACCGATCCCGAGATCACGTCGCCAAATGTTCACACGAAGCCGGTACAGGTCCCGACCGAGGGGATTGGTATCGTCGAAGCGCCGCGCGGCACGCTAACGCATCACTACTGGACCGATGAGCGCGGCCGGGTGACCCGGGCGAACCTGATCGTGGGCACCACCAATAACTACGCACCGATCCAGATGTCCACCCACAAAGCGGCGCTGAATTTGATCAGGGATGGCAGGGTGAGCGAGGGTTTGCTCAACAGGGTCGAGATGGCCTTCCGGGCCTACGATCCGTGCTTTGGCTGCGCCACACATTCCCTGCCGGGGCAGATGCCGCTTCAGATCACCATCCACGATGCGCAGGGGAATCCGGTAGAGGTATTGAAGCAGTTTTGTTAAAGCATTGAACGCGTCCCGCAGGTGTCCTTGATCTGGCAGGACCTGCGGGGCGTGATTAAAAAGGCTGCCCGAAAGAAAGAATCACAAATATGAAAACGATCGTGATCGGCCTTGGAAATCCGATCCTGGGCGACGATGGGGTGGGGTGGGTCGTCGCCGAGGAAGTAAGGAAGCAATTGCCGCCGGACCTTGACGTGGATGTGGACCGCCTGTCCCTCGGCGGCATCAGCCTCATGGAACGGCTCATTGGGTATGACCGCGCCATCCTGATCGATGCCCTTATATCCGAATGTGAACCGGGTTCGGTGATCGTAACCAGGCTGGAAGAACTCCCGGATTTCTCTAGCTTTCACCTGGCCAGTGCCCACGACATGACCCTGCAGAACGCGATGAAACTGGGCCGTCAAATGCGAGCTAAACTGCCCAGGGACTTAACAGTGATCGGCATTTCTGCAAAACATATCTATGACTTTCGTGAGGAGCTGTCATTGCCGGTACACGAAGCTGTTCCCAAAGCAGCACAACTGGTGCTGGAAATGCTGGTGCAAAACATCACAATTCTTTGAAGAAGAAAGTCATCCGCCTGGGTGACTTTCTCCATCTTGGACGCATCCTGTTTAGGGATTAATCTAAAGCTGCAATGCATGAATTTACTCTCACACAAGATTTACTCGACATTGTTCTGGAACAGGCTGGTTCCCGGCGGATCGTGCGGGTGAATCTATGGATCGGTCCCTTTTCTGAGGAACGTGAAGAATCGATCCACTTTTTTTGGAAGGACTTGGCAAAAGGCTCAGCCGGCGATGGAGCCATACTCCACTTTGACCCTGTCGCTCCTTCCATGAAGTGCCTCGACTGCAGTGGTGCGTTCCTTTATGACGGTGAGGAAAACGGTTCCCTGTGTGAGTTCTGTAACGGGAACCATATGGATCTTCTGAACGGACAGGAAATACAGCTGAAAAGTATTGAGTTTGAATAAAAGATTGGCATGGGCAATCGAATGCAGCAGTTCGACTGACTCGAAACGATGGACATCATGGCCAAGCATATTTCAGTTACAGGTATCGTGCAGGGAGTTGGATTTCGCCCGTTCGTCTATGGACTGGCGACTCAGCTTAATTTGCGTGGCTGGGTATGCAGCACATCGGGAGGGGTGGAGATCCACGTCGAAGGCAGTCCCGTCGATGTAGATCGTTTTCTTCAACGTCTTGATGCGGAAAAACCTAAACGGGCGCGAATTGACAGCATGCAGGTGCGCGCGGCCGATCCCCCAGGGGATATCAAAACATTCGATATTTTGCCCTCCGTTGACCGCCAGGACCTGTTTCACCCGATCCCTGCAGATATAGCCATCTGTCCCGAATGCGAGCGTGATCTGTTCGACCCGCGTAATCGCCGGTATCTCTATCCCTTCATCAGCTGCGCCCATTGCGGACCGCGCTTCACCATCATCAAGAACATCCCCTATGATCGCACGAACACAACCATGGCCGAATTCGGGATGTGCGCGCAGTGCAGCTCCGAATATGAGAATCCTCTGGATTTACATTTTCATGCGCAACCCATTGCCTGCCCGGACTGCGGTCCGTTCGTCGCCCTGCGGGAGATCCACCCGCAGTTTGGTCATGACCGATTGAAGATCAGCAGCTTTGACTGCCGTACCTCTGCCATCCTCAGAGCGCGGCGCCTGCTGCGGGAAGGGTATATCCTCGGCGTTAAAGGACTCGGCGGCTTCCATCTGGTGTGTGACGCCTCCAATACTCTGACCGTGGAGGAATTACGCGACCGCAAAGGGAAGATCGGCAAACCCTTTGCTTTGATGGCTGCGAACATCGACGCGGTTCGAGCGATCTGTACGACCAGCAAAGAGGCGGAAGAATTGCTCACGGGCCGCGAAAAACCGATCGTGGTCCTCGAAAGGAAGTCCCGGTATGAACACGGCTACAGCGTGTCTCGCTGGGTCGCTCCCAACCTCGACACGCTCGGGGTGATGCTGCCGTATACGCCTCTCCACCATTTACTGTTGAATCAGACCGATCCTGTGCTTGCCACCGAGCCGGCCCCTCCCTTGCTCGTCATGACCAGCGGGAATGTGTCCGATGAGCCGATCGCTACAAGCGATGGGGATGCCCTCCTGCGGCTCTCCTCACTTGTCGATGCTTTCCTTCTGCACAACCGTGAGATCCACATGCGCTGTGATGATTCAGTGGTGAGGGTGGACGATGGGCAATCGACCACGGAGCATGAAATAGAGGGGATCGTCCAACGTCCATCGTCCATCGTCTATCTACGTCGCAGCCGAGGCTATGCACCCTATCCGGTGAAACTGCCGTTCGATGTCAAGCCAACCCTGGCCATTGGCGCCGAATGGAATAATGCCTTTTGTCTTGCCCGTGACCGGTCCGCATATCTCAGCCACTACATCGGCAACATGGAGAATGTCGAAACGTACGAATCGTTCGAGCAGGGCGTCCGGCATCTCGCCCATGTTTACCGCGTCCAGCCGGAGATCGTCGCTCATGACTTGTATCCTAACTTTTTCAGCACCCAGTATGTCCGGCGCTCGACGCTGGATGCCCGGCGGGTTGCGGTACAGCATCACCATGCCCATATCGCCTCCTGCATGGCAGACAATGGTCTGGAGAACAGGCGTCTGATCGGCCTGGCCTTCGATGGGACAGGCTATGGGACCGATGGCGCGATCTGGGGCGGGGAAGCCCTGCTCGCCTCCTACTCCGGCTTCGAGCGCCTGGGCCACCTTGAGTATCTGCCTCTCCCCGGCGGTGACACGGCCTACCGTGCCCCCTGGAGCGTCGCCTGTGGATATGCCCATGCTCTTGGCCTGGTGGTGGACGATCTGCCCTTCCTCACGAATATCGATCCCTCTTTATTGCAGGCTCTCCGGCAACAGCTGGACGAGAGCATCAACGCGCCGCTCACCTCCTCCATGGGTCGTCTCTTCGATGCTGTCGCCAGCCTGATCGGTGTACGGAACGATACCACCTACGAAGCCCAGGCAGCCATTGAAATGGAAGTACTTGCAAGGCCATTTATCTCATCGGTAACAGCCTATCCCTTTAGCATCGAAGTGCGTGAGAACGAAACGATCATCGGCGTGAAGGATTTGCTTGCCACCGTCATCTCTGATGTCCGCCTCCAAAAATCCCCCGGGGTGATCGCCGCCCGCTTCCACAGGACCGTGGCTGACATGGCGGTCGAACTGTGCAGGCTGGCGCGCCAACCCACAGGGTTGGACGAAGTTGCCCTATCCGGGGGCGTGTGGCAAAACCGTATCCTGCTCGATCTCGTGAGCAGTGGGTTGAAGCAAGACGGATTTGCCGTCTACTTCCACCGGCAGGTCCCCACCAATGACGGCGGCCTGGCGCTGGGACAGGCGGTCATCGCAAATCATTCAAAATAACGCGATTAAAAGCAAAGCTCCGCCAGTTTCAAAACTGGCGGAGCTCTTTAATTTGACCTGGTTAGATGGTTGCGGGCTCAGTCGCCTTCACATGAACCTTTTCGTGTTCCTCTTCGATCAGGGTATGGTCGACCACTCGCAGGAACTTTACACCCAGCGATAAGGCGGTGAGACCATAGGCAATGATCGCCGCACCGGTCAGGATCTCGATCAGGGATGGACGGTAACTCGTATAGGTGATCGCCTGTCCGGCCACGTAGGGCATGAGCACCAGCTGGCCCGTGATATTCGTGTCCCAGCGAAAGGCAACGACACCCGCGGCCACCAGGAACAGGGCTGTCATACGCCAGAAGCGGTTCGTACGCGTCGGCTTGTACAGCAGCAGGATCATCGGCACGATCATCCCTAACAGCATCTCGACGATCCAGAAGTTGAAGGCGAAGGGCCCCTTGGTCAGATAATGCAGTCCTTCTGTCCGGCCGGGATCATAGGTGTAGGTGGTCGACAGCGCATCCCAGGCCCGGAAGTAGAAGTATCCGATCAGCAGGTACCCGACGAACTGCGCCACCCGCTCGACCAGGGCATCGTTGACCTTGGCCTTGTTCGTCAGGCGGCTGGAGAGCATGGTCACGAACAGCGTAAGGGAAATACCGCCCACAATCGCCGAAAGCATGAACAGTACCGACATCTCAGGCTTGAACCAGAACGGCCGGGCTTTGATCACACCATAGGTGGCTCCAAGTGAGGACTGGTGCAGGCTGGAAAGTCCCAGGCCGACGATGGCCAGGAATGGCGCATAGTGATGGACGCCTTCCATCATCGAAGCGATCCTCGGCAGGCGTTTGCGCAGCCATTCCAGGTTGGCAATGATCGGCATCGCCTCGAGCATCAGCACGGTCAGGTACAGGATCACACACATGGTCACTTCCCAGAGCAGGGAGTGCGTGTTCCAGTAGACCATTGAGTGCCAGAAACGTTCCGGCTTGCCGATATCGAGGATGAGCGCCAGGGTGGCCATGGTGTAGCCGATCAGGCCGACGAACGTTGCCGTCCGTGCGATCGGCTGGAAGCGTTTCAGGCCGAACAGGTACACACCGGCGCATAAGCTGAAGGCGCCTGCGCCCAGGGCAATGGAGGACAGATCGATCGTGATCCATAAGCCCCAGGGTACATAATCGGTCAGGTTGGTGATTCCCAGGCCTTTCCAGAAGACCAGGATTCCGGAAACCAGGCCGGCCAGCAGGACGATGCCCAGGAAGCCAAGCCATGCGGTCCAGGGAGTGATGTATTTCTTCAACATGACTACGCCTCCTTCGGAGCAACAGCCGGGATATAGTACACACGCGGACCCGTGCCCAGGTTTTCACGCAGGCGGTAGGTCGGGTTGTCGCGCAGGGCCCTGCTGACGTTCGATTCGGGATCGTTCAGATCGCCGAAGATACGGGCGCCGGTGGGGCAGACGTTCACACAGGCGGGAGTGGCATCGTGGTCCACACCGGGGGTCAGTCCCAGGGCGAGGCCGCGGTCGATGGTCTGGTAACAGAAGGAGCATTTCTCCGGCACACCACGCGGCCGACGGTCCACCTCAGGCATTCCCCATTCCGGGACGGCAGGATTCTCGCCCGTAAATTTCTCCCAGTTGAAGGAGCGAGCCTCGTACGGGCAGGCGATCTGGCAGTACCGGCAGCCGATGCAGCGGTCGTAGTCCATCATCACGATGCCATCATCGCGGTAGTAGGAGGCCTTGACCGGGCAGACTTCCACACAGGGAGCCATTTCGCAGTGCATGCAGGGCCGCGGCACATAAACGTGCATGTCACCGACGGTACCGTCCTCGATCACCTTGTTCCACTGGATCTCAGGGTTGACATCGTTGTGGGCCTGGCAGGCAAGGGTGCAATAATTGCATCCCGTGCATTTCGACTGGTCGATGACCATGGCCCACTGGTGCTTGCCCTTGGGCGCGTCGCTGGAGGCCTTGGTCCCGGAGACGGCCCTTGTACCGGCCGCAACGGCGATCCCCACAGCCGTCAGTTTGAGAAACTCACGTCGGTTGATGTTCTGATCAGTCATTCTCGTCCTCCCGGTTGTGTTTGACTGCCTTTTGATACCAGCGTTCAAGCCACGGAGCCAGCACCATGCCTCCCGCAAGGCCAAGCAAGCCGGCCAGGACGGAGAAACCGACCGGGCTGACGGGTTGAGGCTCAGGGGTTACGTTTACCAGACCCGCCTCCTGGGCGTCCGGCAGAGGAAGCGAAGCGGATGTCCCGACAACGGCATCCGTTGTGCTGTGCATCTGCTCTGCATGGCAGGTGTTGCAGGATTTCAGGCTGGCATTGAAGGAATGATCGGGGACCGTATGAGCTGCAGGTTCGGTATCCTCCAGGTGATTCACATGACAATCCACGCACGACACACCTTCCTGGTTGTGGGCCGTGTACGGGAAGTCCATGCTGTGTTCCTGGTGGCAGTTGATGCACAGTGCCGAAACTTCATCGGTCGTCTCTCCATCCGTGCCGGGGACCGCCATCTTCTTCAGGGCAGCACTATGCGGATCGTGGCAGGTGGTGCAGTCCATGCCGCGCTGGTAGTGCGTGCTCACCGTCCAGTCCTGCCAGCCGAAGCGTGTATCGCTGTGGCAGCGTCCGCACAGATCGGTGCTGCGATCGATCGGCATGGGGGACTTGGGGTGATCTCCGTTGGCTTCACCATGGCAGGCTTCACAGGTCACACCGTCGGCTTTGTAGGTAGCCGTGGCGGGATCATAGCCGGTGGTATGGCAGACCAGGCAGGCGCCCGGTTTACCCTGCTCGGTCCATGCATCCTGGAAAACCGGATCACTGCCGGCGGTCCCGTGGGCGCCGCTTTGCCAGCTCATCTGGAACTCGGTATGGCAGACGGCGCAATCCTGGCTGAATCCGCCTTGTGGGGCCGGATCCTGTCCGCCGTCCTGCGCGCTGGCTACAACGAGCGTAACCCCTGCAGCAAGCAGGGCAAACATAAAGGCGATCAGAAAACGTTCAATGCGGGCAGTCATCGTTTACAAACTCCTTGGTTCAGTTTTCATTGAGGGTACGGGTGCGTTGAGAAAAACCGGACAGGAAAGGCAGCCTTCCTGCAAGTAACCGTTGGGCAAACGGTTCACCTGCCAGCAGGGCAGGGGGGATTTGCTGGCCGAGCAGTTTTGCATCTGTTCGGGTGAGCAGCCTTTAACCTTCCAGCACTCAGATTTTTCGACGGGGATCGCCTGGAATTCCGCCTCTGCCTGCCAGCGCGCGTCCAGCTTGCGCAGGATGAACACGATCAACAGAGTTCCGGCGATCGGCAGGGCAAGCCTTAAGAGCAGCCCAAGTAGTATGTAGAAAACGGTTATGATGTTTTCCATCGGGACCTCAATTGTGGAACCAGTATCGGCTCTCCCGGCGGTGTACCCATTCGCCAATGGCGATGAGCAGACCCACAGGAAGGAAAATTCTGATCAGGATAAAAAGGGCAAATGCAATAGCACTCATGGCAATCTCCTTTCATTCACCTGCTCCCAGTGTATGAGAGATTCATGAGAACGTGAATTCGTCAAACCCCCGATCTTTGTGGCTGCTTTTCAACCCATGTCGGACCCCTATCCATGGGTAATCGATAGCCAGTACCCCATGCAATTATGAAGATATATCCTGAAAGTGGGGTGATTTCCCCATAAAATTAATCCTTTTTTTAGAAAATACTATATAATGTTGGTATATCAGACTTATCATGTAAAACCGATTACATTCATCCAATAGGGGGATGACATACGTTATTCACACTACGGT